>PMJE01000444.1:0-201 GCA_003157315.1 Myxococcales bacterium
GTACACCTTGTTGGCGTCGACCGGATCGGCGGCAAGGCTTTCGATGCCGGAGTTAGCATCGCGTCCGAATTCGTCAGTGATGGCAGTCCAGCTCTTGTCCGCCTGGTTCCAGCGGTACGCGCCACCCACGTCGGTGCGGGCGTAGATAAGATCCTTCTCAACCGGACTGAAGATGATGCCGCTGACGAATCCGCCGCCCAG
>PMJE01000444.1:262-651 GCA_003157315.1 Myxococcales bacterium
CCGTAGAGGATCCCCCTGCCGCCCGTGCCGAGGTAGACACGGCCGTATACGCGCGGGTCGCCGGTCACGCAGTTTATCCACCCGAACTGGTGCTGCGGATCATCTATGCGCAGCCAGGTGGCCCCGACGTCGTCGGAGCGATACGTGCCCCAGACTCCAGCCACGGAGCCGGCGAGGTACACGGCCGGGTAGCTCTGCCCCGGCGCTGGCATCCCGAATCCCACCGCGGCCGCACTGTTCACCTGCTGCACTTGCCCGCCGTCTTGTGCAGCGTTTGCCTGCGGCACTTGCACGAACGTCGTTGCCGAGTCCTGTGAATGATACAGGCCGGAGCCCGTGGGAACCCAAACATCCCCCTCAATTCCGAACACGGGACGCGGACGTCCGGA
>PMJE01000444.1:669-9257 GCA_003157315.1 Myxococcales bacterium
TGCGAGTAGGAGGGCACGGCCGTGACCGTGGCCCCCCGCTGAGTCTGCGGAGACCACAGGAACGTCGCACCGTCGGCCGAAACCGCGATCGATCCCGAGCCCTGGCTTCCCGCAGGGGCGGCCGCAAATGGGGTCCACGTGGTGCCCCCGTCCGTGGAGAAGGCGCCGCCTAGCCCACCGGATCCCGCCCGCGCGACGATGTTGGGAGCGCCTTGGGCGAAATCGAGGCTCGATGTAGTGGTAAAAGTAGGGTTGGTGAAGAAGCCGCCTGGAGGAGAGACGTCGAGGTCGTCGTGGCGGAATCCGCTGATGTCACCCACCGCGCTCAGCAGGGGTGCGCCCGACGGAGGGCTGATGAGATCCTGAACCACGGTTTCCTCAAGACCACTGTCCTCGAAGGACCAAAGGGTCGGAGATCCAATGTCAGCAGCGGTGACGTCGTCGCTCGACCAGATGCCTCCCCCTGTGATGTAGAGAGCTCGCGCTGGATTGAACGGATCAATCTCGACGTCGCCCATCCATCCCGGCGTCCCCACGCTTGCTTTGTGCCACAAGACCCAGGGCGCCTCCGTCACATCGATCTGCGCCGCCGACTCAAGCGGCGCCCAGCTCGCCCCGCCGTTCGTGGTGCGATAGATTTCATCGCGCGACCAGCGATCGATCGTCGTAACGATGAGCGTTCCTGGATGGGCAGCATCGACTGCAATTCCGCCGAAACCGCCGCCACTTTGCGGGGGACTCACATTGGCCCAGGCGCCACTGGCCGTGTTGTATAGCCAAACCGCGCCGCTCGTGATGTTGTTCGGGCCTGGCCCGTTGTTGTACGCAAGGTACATGTTGCCGCATCCATCCAGCACGGCATGATGGGGCATCATCCCGGCGGGCTGCCCGGCAACCGCCTGCCAGGTCGCCCCTGCGTCGATCGTGCGATAGAGTGCAGTCCCGGCGGTCACGCCGACCCCGACGTAGATCGCCGGGGTGGGGCTGCCCGGGGTGCCGCTTTGTGGATCGAAGACCACGAACGTCAAGCCGTAGCCGCCCGTACCCGCGTCGTTGTTGGCCACGCCGGTCGTGGGGAAACCCTTGACCTGAGTCCACGTCTTCGCAAAATCCGGGCTCGTCCACAAGCCGGTTGTGCGCGAGCCAAAGTACAGGGTGCTGGTCAGGTTGGGATCGATGGCGAGCCGCTCGCCCATCGATCGGCCGTCCGCGTTTCCGCCCATGGGCGCAGCTATGCCGTTATGCACCCACGTCTGTCCCATGTCGGTCGAGCTGAGAATCCAGCCGTTGCCGGCCGTGAGGTACATCCCGGTGGCCAGGTAGACCCGGGTGGGATCGATCGGGTCCGCGGCGATGCTCTCGATCCCGAGGAGGTTCGAATCGTTGTGCCCGACCCAATCAGTGATGGCCATCCAGCGCCGCGCGCTCGGGTCGTAGCGGTAGGCGCCTCCGACATCAGTGCGTGCGAAGGCGAGCCCCGGAAGCACGGGGCTCATGATGATGCCGCTGACGAAGCCGCCACCCTTGATGACAACGTTTTTCCACAGATACGGCCCGGGAGCGGCCGCATCTCCGGACGGAGCGGTAGCGTCTCCGGTCGGGATGCTGGCATCGCCCGAATACGGCACGGGCGGCGTTATTTCGCAGGTCCCCGGCACCGCGGCCCCCGGCGCGTCCGAGACCGATGCATCCACACTGGTCTGCGATGCATCGGCGTGTCCGGAATCGACGCACGCCACGCCACTGCCGAGCCACGCGGCCACCGCCACCGCGATCGCCCAGCCCCCCACGCGAGCAACGGCCACTGCACCGGTCCTATCCGCGACGTTAACGGCGAGCATGGGCGAGTAAGTTGGACTCACGTGGCTGTGCTGAAGGAGCTGCGGTTACTGCTTTTCGGCGGCGATGTCGTCGATGAAGATATCGAAATTCTTCGGCGTCCCGGTCCAAGTGTGGAGCCGGAACTCCCAGAACGCCTTCAGATCGAACTGCGCGCCGGCCCCCTTGGTCAACGCGGTGATCGGGATCTCGACCTTGTGCCATTTCCCGTCGGCGTACGCTTTCACATACCTCTCGACCGGCACGTCGGTGGTGTCCTTCGCGCTCTTGTTGCTGCACCCGAGCGCCAGACCGAGGTACTCCGGCGCGGCCTCCGCGGACTTCGCGTCCACCCGGATCTGGAACGTCAGATGGCTGTACGGACTGATGTCGATCCCCGCGGTTTCCGGGTACCAGCCGAACAAGTTCCAGCCCATCCCGAGCCACCCCGGTCCCTCGGCGTGAAACTTGAGAGCAGTGCTCCCATTGACGCCGCTGCCCGAATCCGGTCCGAGCTTGGTCGCGCACTCGGGCTTCTTGTCGCAAGAATCCCACCCCTGCGCGCCGCCTCCCGTATCGTCGCCATTCCAGATGACGAGTCGGCTGCCCACTGCGGCGGATGCGGACGGAGCAGCAGCACTCGGCGCAGCCGCTGCCGCCCCCGGGGCTACCGCGGGCGGCGGGGTCACGCCTCCGGCCCCAGGGCAAGGTGGGCAGAGACAACCGGCCGTGCTCACAGAAGCGAGAACGGCGAGCCATGCGTATGCGGACAGGTTGTGCGAATTGGGCGTCATGGGAACCTCTCGCTTTCCGAAGATCCGATCGACTTTCCTCTCACTGCCCTGCATCGGGCGGCTTCTTGCGATAGAATGTGATATTGCTGATCCAGAGTTCAAACGGCGCC
This sequence comes from Myxococcales bacterium, assembly GCA_003157315.1. The sequence goes on from PMJE01000444.1 coordinate 3,392, forward strand.
TCCTTCGGGGGCCGAAGACCAATACCCATGAGTTGGTCGGTTAGAAGCCCGGTTCCGTCCACATTCCCAGTGTCGGTGAGAATCGAATTGGGAACCCGATTCGGGTAGGCCCACTGCGTGAACTTGACCCACGGGATGATGTAGAGTGCCCACTCGCTCGTCACCTCCATCACATGGTCATAGCCGTTGCCGCGGTTGTTTCCGCACTCGTCAGGCATCCGCGATGCAGTGGCCGCGCCCGAAATGACGTTATTTGGATTGGTCGGATCCACCATGGTCACGATGATCTGACCCGCGGTTCCTCCGTCGACGGCGTAGACTTTGCAGTTGCCACCTGGCGTGTCGTTCGCGTCGTAGAGTGAAATCGTGAAGCCCTTGCTCGTGTCACCGGTAGCGCGCGCCCAGAACGACAACCCATCGTAAGCCAATTCGTTACGCGTGCCGAAGTTGTTGAATCCGCACGTGGACCCCCAGTCGTTGTTGTGTGATGCATGAAACACTAGAGCCGAGGTGCTTCCGCACACACCCTGGTCACCCGTCGGCGGGGGCTGGTCCGCGCTCGCACTGGCATCGGGGGTAACGCCATCAGGGGAACACCATGCGCTGAGCGACACGGGGGTGGGGTCGAAGTCATAACCGTCCGCGACCGAACAGTTGATTGGATCATCCCTCAGCGTCGGGTAGGAGCTGCACCCGGTGGCTCCGCCGAGACTGAGCAGCAACACGTAGATCGGCCTCGCCGATCTTGCCAACTGGGCTTTCGACATACGCTTGATGAGGCTCATGACCCTGAGGCTACCACCAGAATGTGCCGGACAAGGTGATGACGTGACGATCCGGGTTTGCATTGGGACCGGTCCCAGGCGGAAAACCAGTCTGGACGTACACATCGCTGCCGGCCTGGAAATAGGAATACTGCAGTGCGAATTCGTCTCTGCTCTTCCAGCCCGTGTGGAACAGGACGCGGGATGAGAAAATCGAGAATGCGTTCTTCGAATCGCTGCCTTGCAGGCGCACGTGATCAACCCGCTCGGACACGCCCAGCCAGGACATCATTAGATAGGTGGCCTCACCGCCCACCTTCACCTTGAATACGCCGTCGCGGTCCGCCTCGTCGCTCTTTACGGCCGTCCCGATGCCGAACAGGCTGAGCAGGATGTCCGGACTTGTGCCCGTGTACAGCGAGCCGAAAACCAGCCTCGAAACGCTGAGATCGTACTGCGCGCCGAAGGTGGTCAGCGAGCCGTTGCCGGCGGAGGGCAAGCCGTTGCGATTAGTCCCCGTGCCGAGATACTGCGCCATGAGCTCGGGCCCGCCGCGCGCATTCAGGATCTCGATCGCACCGGAAACCGTCGCCGCGTTCCTGGCCTCGGTCCGGGCAAAACCGAAGTAAAGGTGGCCGGCACGTCCTGCGGTCACGTTCAGATCAGCGCCGAACACCTGGATTCGCCCATTTGGGATTTGACCTCCCGGGACCTGGTCGTCCTTGGTCCAGGCCCCAAGGTAGTGCAAACCGAGCCGTCCGACGCCAGCATAGGACAGACCAAGATGGGCATGGCCGACAAGGGTCGCGCCCACGTTGGCGTCCGCGAAGTCATTCCAGCCGGCCGGAACCAGGCCGACGGGCGGCCGGCCGAGCTGGCCACCAAGTCCCTCCTCCAACACGAGAAAGAACTGGCCGAACTTGTAGCCCGTGATGACGGTCTCCCCGATGCTGTTGGTGCGCGCGATGAGCGGCGTAGCGTAGCGCCCAGCATCGTACGCCCCCATCGCACCGTATCGTCCCGTGTACGCGCCGACGTGCAGTTGGAAGGGGAAGCCGAAAAACTTGGTCGCGTTCACTGTGAGAAACGCATCGTTCACGCCCAACTGTTTGACCGGATCGTAGTACCCGGCCGCATCGGAAAGGGTCGAGGCCGCCATGATTACCGTGCCTGACACGGTCGAGTTGCCATAGACAAAGTTCATCTGCACCCAGGGGGTGGGCACAACAGCCGTGTACGCGAAACTCCGGAGGTCCTGCGGCAAGAGCGCCGGCGCGTGAATGACCGTTCCTCCCCCCGTCGGTATGGTGGCGGGCGTGGCGCTGCCATCGGGCTGCGTCGCTGGTGCACTAGGGTCAACCCGCATCGTGACCGGTCGATCGTGCACGCCGATGGTGGCGGGCAAGAGCAGATAGCCGTGGAAATCGAGCACGAACTCCTTGGACTCGGCCGGACTGACGCCGAACGGGATGGAAGGGGTCGCACTGCGTACTTGCGGCTCGCCCGGTGAGAGCCCGAGTTTCGGAAGCCCATCGTCCGCGGCCATGACCAGCGAGGGCATGGCGAGCAGAGCCAGGATGATTCCCGATTTCCAGGATTTCCAACCGTGTCGAGGTGCAGAGAGGAAGGTTTGCATCGTCGAGCGCTTTCGGTTCAGAAGGTGGTGTAGCCCCCGAGCGCGATCACATTATGGTCGAGCGGCTGGGCGGAGTTGGGGTCCGCGGCGCTGCTATAGAAGCGCCGGCTGTAGTAGATCTCTATGCGATCCATGCTCCACCAGTCGGAGTGGAACGCGATGCCGGGATTGATGCTGTACGCGGCCCAGCGTCCGGCATAGCTGTCGCGGCTTTCGCCGTAGCTCTTGAAATTCAGGCTGAAGTACTTGGACATCCGGTATTCGGTTTCGAGCCCCAAGTAGTACCCGACCGAGTTCTTGAAGTAGGTGTCTTGGGTCGCAACCGTATAGCTGAGCAGTGCCGCAATCCTGACCTGCAGGTCCGGGGACTGGTTGGGGAAGCTGCGCGGGGCCCAGAGGATGGGCGCTACGCTGAAATCGTACTCGGCGCTGACCACAGCGACTTTGCCGGTTCCGTTGCTGGCCGACCCAAGGAACTTGTTGATCATCTCGCGGGCGCCTTGCGTCCAGTCGATGGCCCACCACACGCCGTCGCCGACTGAGGCGGAATTGTGGAAATTGTAGAGTCCGCCACTCAACCCGAGCTGTCCATACGGGGGCCCTACCCAGCGCAGCTCAGCGAGATAGGTGTCCAACCGGCCGTCGCCCGGCAGGGTGTTGAGGAACGTGTTGGAATGCGTGCGTTCGTCGATCCCATAGTCGGAAGCGTAGTGCAACTTCAGGCTGTACCGGCCTTTGTAGGTGAGCCCGGCGTGAGCGTGGTTCACAAAGCTCGACACGCCCCTCTCGATCCAGGCGTAGTAGTCGCCACGAGGCAAGTCCTCGTCCACGCCAGGAACGACGAGAAGCCCTTGCACAAAGCTCAGGTGCAGGTCGCCCGTCAAGTCCATCTCCCCATATACCGTCTCGCCGTAGCCGCGCACCGCGAGCAGGGGCCCGAAGATGCCCCAGCCCCACTGGCCAGGTCCCGCGAAGATCTCGTATAGCCCGCCCACTTTGAACTGCAGACCCAGTTTTCCGATGGACGGGGGCGACACCAACAGATAGACCCCGCCGAAGCTAGGCCCTCTCCCCGGGATAGTCGAGCCCTGGTACTCCTTGCTGTTCACGTTTACGTAGTAGCTTGCGTAGGCTCTCACCAAGGAGGTGCCGTACTGGATATTGATGTTGGCGCCTGCGCCACTCCAAACTGGACTCTTGCTGGTCATAAGCGCTGGCAGGTGCAGCGCCGTTCCGGAGTAGTCTTCCGCGGCCGGGCATGGTGTCCTTCCAATGCCGACGGCTTCCGTGCCCCACAATTTGCCCCCAAGACGAAACGACGAGGCGGAAGGCGGGGCGGGCGCGCCGAATGATGGCGCCCTCCCGCCTGGCGCGGGGGGCACGGGCGGCGACTCGGGCGCCAATCCCAGACCGGGCGGGACCGAGGACCCCGGCATTGAATCAGTCGGCGCGGCGGGCACAAGTTCTTCGGCTCGCGCCGCACCAGCCGCGAGAAATAGCGCGATATGCACCAGGAACGCGTAACGGCATTGCAGACGCACCATCAAGCCTCGATCAGAAGGTGGCCTTCTCGGACCAGCCGCGTGGATCGAATATCCGGACAGAAACATTCATGTCGCGGGGGCAGTAGTACTAATGCGCTATGCGTCACGGCTTGGCATCGAGCAAAGTAGCACAAGACTTCGGTGACGGATCATGAATTCACATAGGAACCTGTGAAAAGGGTTTCCAAACCCTTGCGGCGCCCCAGGGTGTCTGCTGCCATCTGTAGACACGAGGCTCCTCTTCCGGAACCTCCGACTGGGGATCCACTTGCAATCTGGATCTCGCCGTCAACGTCCGTGCGTGAAGGGCGCGTGCCGACCTGCGCGGCCAGATCGCCATCAGCGCCTGGGAATCGGCATCGAGCTCGCATTCGCAGGGCCGATGCCGCCGGCTGGCAGGCTGGCCCCCTGTGCCGCGAGAAGGAAGTTCACCACAGCCCAATACTCGCCCGGCTTGAGCTCACCTGCATGCGTCTTGGGCATGTGCATGCTTATGAAAGCGTACAGATCCTGGGCGTTCTTGAAGAGATCGCGCCACGCCGCGCCCGCCGGTCGCGATTGCATCTCGATCTGTAGCTGCTGGGCGTCGAGAAAGGCCTCGCTGCTTGTGCTTCCGATGTCACGCGGGTACTCGGGCAGGGTGCCGGGCCCCAGGAGCGCCGGAGCGCCTGCGAGGCCTTCGCCACGCTGGCCGTGGCACTTGGCACACTGGTTCGCGTACGTGGTCGCGCCCGCCGCGGCCTGGTCCTGTGCCCGGGCAAGGTCCGCAGGGGTGGCGCCCAGTTTGATAACCGCGCACCCGAACAAAACCAACCCGCCGAGCACGAAAGCCCCACCGACCACCGACGTTACTGGATGAGAAATACGAGACAGCATCGGATTCTCCTTTTTTCCGGGCGAGTGTACCCGCTCCGCGCTGCTTGGAGTAGTGAATTCGCTGCTGTTAGCACATCCTCTACCTCTACATCTTCAATTCTATGGGGGCACCATCGTAGCGAACGCTCTTGTCCACTTTGGGGGCAAATGAGAAGCCGACCGGTTTCGCTTTCGATACCAGCACCACCTCGAATGTTCGCTCTTTCTGCATGCCCGCGAAGGAGCCCTCTCGCTTCGCAATGGTGAGCGTGCGAGCGGCGTCGTTCCAGCGGATGGGGATGCGCGCGGAGGCCCCTTTCTCGTAGCCGTAGGTGACACCGTCGTCTTCGTACAGCGTGAACTCACCATCCGCTCCCGCGTAGACCCAGAGCACGATCGGGTCAGCCGGCTTCTCGTCGGTGTACGCGATCTCGGGACCGGTCGGAATGATTGAGCCGGCCTTCACGTGAATGGGCATGGAGTCGTACGGCGCGGGCACCTCGATGCTCTGTCCGCCGGTGACGTTTGCTCCCGTCCAGAGGTCGTACCAACTGCTTGCGCTCGGCAGGTAGACGGATCGACTGCGAGCCTTGTACGCGGTTACCGGGCTCACGAGCAACGCAGGCCCGAAGAGGTACTGATCAGTCACCTCCCGCGCCTTTGCGTCAGCGCGAAAGTCCATGACCAGCGGCCGCATGATGGTTCCGCCCTGGTGCGTAACGGCGCCCGCGAGCGAGTATATATAAGGAAGGAGGCGATAGCGTATCCGGTCGAACTTCAGCTCGGCCTGGTAGGCGGGGTGCTTTTCGCCACCAAGTTCCCACATTTCTCGCTTCGGCGCCTCGCCGTGGACGCGCAGCAACGGGACGAACGTCCCGAACTGGAACCAGCGGACGTTCAGCTCACGCCATTCCTCCGCGTCTTCCGCGGTGGGATGCGCTGCTGCGAAGCGCGCCGGCACAGAGAATCCTCCGATGTCCATGGTCCAGTACGGGATTCCCGAGACCGACATCCCAAGTCCGGCCGGAATCTGCAGCCGTAGTGCCGTCCAGGTCGAGGTGATGTCG
>PMJE01000406.1 GCA_003157315.1 Myxococcales bacterium
CTTGCGCCTCGCCACGGCGGACCTATGGTCGGACGGATTTTGGTCACCACGTTTCACAACCCCTGGCGCGCGCTGATCCGCTTCGACATGGGGGACCTGGTGCGGCTGGCGGCCGAGCCGTGCCCGTGCGGCCGGCGCGAGGGACTAACCCTGGCTGCCATCGAGGGAAGAGTTGCGAACGCAACGCTCTCGCCTGCGGGCAACCTCATCACCCAAAGCCAAGCCGACGCGGCGATCGGCGAGGTCGCTGGCGTCGATCAGTACGAGTTGGTGCAAACCGGCGCCGCCGCGCTTTCGTTACGCTATGTGAGCGATACCCGAGCTGCTAAAGTGATCAGGCCCGAATTGCGCGCGTCGCTGCGGCGATGCTATGGATCCTCGGTGAAGATCGTTTCCCGACAAGTTCGGGCGCTGTCCCCAGTTCGCGGCGTCAAATATCGACTGAGCAGAGCCGATTTCACAATCGACATCCATGATCTTCTTGCGGAGGGTCCATGAGCCGGCGGAAACCAGTATTTCTGCTTGCCGGCAATCCAGGCAACCGGCGCGCCAAGTCCGATCCGCTAGTGCGAGCAGTGTTTGACAATTGCGGAGTCGTTTCTCCGTCAATTGCATATGTCGGAGCTGCCAGCAACGACGACCGAGGTTTCTTTAGCTGGGTGAGCGACTACTTCATGAAGTCCGGATCGGGTCCGGTGAGGCTCGCACCGACCTGTCGGCGATTCGAGCGAAGCCTCTTCGAGAAGACTTGTGCAACCGCGGACGCGGTCTTCATCAGTGGCGGCGGCGTCGAAGAGGGAATTGACATGGTCGCCCGGCGCGGCCTCGCCCCCTTCTTGAGCGAATTGTATCATGGTGGCAAGCCAATCTTCGGAGTTTCGGCNNNNCTGCAGCTTTCGCCCGACTTGAGCGTCGGCTACGGCATTCGGGCGGGGTCGGCGATTCGCGTAGATCCCGACGGCATAGTCACACCGATGGGCAAGACTGATACGTTTGTCAAACAGGGGGATGTGGTGCGCAGAGCGAAGCCTGCGTAGCGGCCGCGTGTGGATCACCCCATTTTCGGCGGCACCCTCAAGGCGGAACAATGCACCACTCGCAGGTCCACGCTTGCACAAGCCAGTCGTAATTGCACGTGCCCCCGGAAGTGCAATCGCTGTCGTCGAAGCAGGTGTCTTGGGCTGTGTGGCAGAAGTAGGCATGTCCGCAGGCGCCTTCAATGAAGGGGTGTGAGGCACACAATGCGGTTACTACCTCGGACGGTAGACTCGCCCGGCTGCGCCCTCCGCTAGAGGAAGCTAGAACCGCACCTGGATCTCGTAGCGACGATTCTTCGCCTTCTTGGCCGGGGTGTTGTCGGGCGTCACCAACGGACGCTCGGAGCCCATGCCAANNGGTCACGCCCGCCACGCTGAGCCGCTTTTTCGCCTCGACCAGCGAGTTGGCCAGGTTCTTCAGTTTCTTGTCACAGCCGGCCGCCAACTCGTCGCTGTCAGTCTTGAAGCTGCACTGGTTCTTGCGTCCCTCGGCAAGCAGCTTGGCGTTCACTTCCTTGGCCGCCTTGTCACGCGCCCCGCTGGCCGCGGCGCCCGCGCCCTTCTTGGCCAGGCCTCCCAAGTCCAGCGCCTGCGCTGAAGTGAGCGGCACCACGACCGATAGGGCAGCCACAAGAATCCATTTCTTCTGCATCGTTTTCATGCACAGACGATAGCGCTTCGCTCAACGCCAGCGCAAGTCGGACGGATTTCGGTGCTAGAACTCCCACGATGTTCACCCGCTCCCGTTTGCTCTTCGCCATCCTGGTGCTCGCCAGCGCGACCGCGTTCAAGCCGGCGACCCCGCCCCGGCAACGCAGCGCCATTCTCATCTCGTGGGATGGGGCCTTGCGCGAGCACGTCAACGACTGCCTGAAGCGCAACCAGATGCCCAACCTGGCGCAACTCACCAAGGAAGGACGGATGGTGGACATCGAAGTCTCGGGCCACATTACCGATACCAGGGCCGGCCACGCACAGATGCTCACTGGCTACGATGCCAGCCTGACCGGCGTGTTTTCCAACACCCGCTTCCAGCCCATTCCACGCGGTTACTCGATCTTCGAGCGATTGCAGGAGTCTTTCGGCAAGCAAGGCATCGCCACCATCATGGTGACCGGCAAAGCCATGGGTCTCGGCCCAGGCGCACCCAAGACTCCCGCCGAAGCAGAAACGCCGAGCCCGATCTCCGACGAGCCGAGCGATGAAGACGACAGGCAGGCGCGCAGGGTGGAAAAGATCCGGCTGGCCGGCGAACAGAATGTCTCGGGTCAGCCCTTCTACCTGGTCAAGAGCAGCCTAACGGCGTGGGACGGCGACCGGCCCCGCGACGCGGGCAAGGTGGGACAAAAGGCACTTGCCCTGATTGACAGATTCGGCCGCAAGGGTCGCTTCTTCCTCTTCATCCACTTCGGCGATGCCGACGTCAACGGCCACAAGTACGGAGAGGATTCCCGGGAGTACAACGACGCCTTGGTTTCCCTCGACGCGTGGCTGGGCCGCATAGTGGCAGAGCTCAAGGCCGATGCTCTCTACGATCGCACCGCCCTCTATGTCACCGCCGACCACGGCTTCGACGTGGGAACCACCCACCACAGCAATGCAACCCACATCTTCCTGGCCAGCAACGATCCCCTGCTAGTGTCAGCGGGCGAGCAAAAAGACATCGCGCCCACCGTCATGCAAGCTCTGGGCGTGGACCTCAGCAAAATCACCCCGGCCCTGCCGGGCAAGTCGCTGCGCAAGCAGGAATAGCCGGCTTCGGCCCCGTACCCGGCTTCGGCCCCGGCTCCGGCCCCGGTCCCGCCGCTCTCTAACCCCGATCGCGCAAGAACTCCTGGATGGCGATCTGCTTGAGCTTGCGTGCTTCGAAGAAGTGCTCGACGTAGTAGAGAATCTGGCTGTCACGGATCGACCACAGACGAGACTCTCCCTGCCCCGAGGTAACGTCGATCTTCTGCTGCTCTACCGAGCCACCCCGCGCCCAGGCCTCGCGCCGGGCTTCGTCTGGGTCGGTGAAGAAAAGTGGCTTTCCCTCGCTCGCACGCTTGACCACGAAAAAGGGACGGTCGTTCCAGCCCACGACGTCGTAGGCAAACGCGCCCACGAATTGCACAGCCACCGCCCAGGTGAGGCAGACGCCAAATGCTACGGCCAGCGCGCGCCGACGCCGAACCTCCTCGGCCACCGGGATGGCCAAAAAGGTCAGCAAGGTTACGACATCCACCAGCAGACGAGGCCCGTAGCACCAACCACCGGCCCAGCCGAACCAGCGTGCCACCACCAGGAACAGAGCCAGGGCCGCCAGGGCCACGGGTCGCAGTGCCCCAAAACGGCTGTCGCGGAAAACCCGCACAAATCCCCACAAAGCAAAAACCATCGCGGGCGAGAACGCAAGCAGACCACGCGATGGACTCAGCAGAAGCCCAGCCATTCCTTGCAGCAACGATGTGCCGAAGAGGCGACTGGCCGCAGCCACCGGGGCGACCGGGGCCGCCATCGCGGCCGGAATCAGGGTGAATGCCGCTGGCAGCTGCGCGCTGGCTTCCCCGGCCCCACCAATACCCACCTGCCCGAACACGAGGAGCGTGCCGAAGTAGTGCAGGTTGTACGCCGCCAGCAGAATGGTCGCGGGAAGGCTGCCGGCCACCCAGCGCAGCAGCGCCCGCCGGTCGCGAATCAGGTAGTAGATCCCCGCAGTCGCCATGGCTACTGCGGCGGTCGGCCGGCAGACAAAGGCCAAGGCATAGCTGCACCCCACCCAGTAGGCTGCGCGCGGACGCTCCCGCTGCATGAGAAAATAGGTTCCCAGGGCAAGAAAGAATTCCATCGGGCCGTGCTGCCACAGCGTCTGGCTGCTCGAACTCCACACNNGCCGCAGCCACGGCAAGGCGGCCAAGAACAGCAGCACCGCACTGGCCGCCACCGCACAGGAAACCGCCAGCTTGGCGCTGAACCACAGAATGCCGGCCGAGGGCCGATCGTAGAAATCGCGGGCGAAGGGATACGCCGCGGCGACGAACGGCACGGCCAGCAGGCCGGCGCCCACGCCATACCGGTTGGCGTATACCGCCGGGTAGCGCGTCTTCATCAAGAAGTAGAACGGCTCGGGCGCGCTCAAATCGCCGCGCTCGTACACCCGCCGGATTGGCTCGCCGTTCAGGCTGGAAAGCCAGGAGCGAAAGACCGCACGCCGCTCGCCCTTGGGAGTCTTGAGGCGCCACTCGAACATGAAGGGATCGTCTTCAGGCGTGAAGACGAGCTTGTGCTTGCTCACCACCTTGCCCGCCAGACGCACATTGGCGGTGGCGTCGTTGCCCGGCAAGATGTCGCCGTTGGCCAGATACGCGACCAGCAGCAGCGAGAAGATCAGCGCCGCCTGCACGCTAGTGCACGCCAGTGTCGCCCGCCCCCAGCTTCTGCCAACTGCCCCAGCGGCGCTCGGTGGCCGTGCGCTCGCAGGGGCTTTCCGGCCTTGCCCACGCCTATTTTGTCGTCGGCTCACGCAGACCTCGCACCCCGCCGGGCAAACGGTGGCGCAGCAGCAGGCCGGTGAACACCAGGCTGCTGTAGAGCAGGTAGCCGACGTGCAGCGCCGCCGCCATCAGAGCGAAACGCGCGCCGCCGCGCCGGAAGAAGAAGACGTAGAGATCCGCATTGAGCGCGGCCGTGCCCGCCGCCGAAAGCAGAACCCCCAGCGCCGCCCACCCTGCCAGCCGGGCCGGCCCAAGCAACGCGAGTGCAAGCACGGGCAGCGTGCACGCGAGCAACGCCCAGGCGCCGAGGGCGCTCAAACGACTGCGCCAGTTGAGGTTGAGGTCGCAGGACAAGCGCCCCTGCCGCAAGATGAGACGAGTCCAGGGAATCGCGCGGGCAAAGATGTCGGTGTGCCAGAGGCTCGCCAGGGTCCAGCGCTTGAGGTGCTTCGCCTGGACCTCAGGACACAATCGGATGCGCTGGCCTGCCTGGCGCAGGCGCACGCCCAACTCGACATCTTCCATGGCGGGCCAGGCCTCCGAGCAGAGACTCCAGGGGAATCGTGGATACCAGTCTCTCACCGGTGACCGACGCCTCACCCTCGCCCCCGTGGAAAGTCACGCGCCAGCCACCCGAGGCAGCGTCTGGTTCCACCCTAGTCACCCGGCTGCCGAGCCGAATCGTCGCCCGGCCGGTCTGGCGCGCCTTGGCCGCTATGCACTCGGGCAGAACGCCAATACCGAGCGAGGGATAGAGAAACTGCGAAAGCAAGGTAGAAGGCGCAGGCGACTGGCGCAGCAGGCTGCGTGAGCGCGCCCAAAGTTGCGAGCTGAGCGGCACATAGCAAGGCCTCGCTTGCCTACCGGCGCGAGTCTTGCTAGGTCCGTCAGACATGGCTGGCATCGACGCTCTGCTCGCACTGATTGAAGCACAGAAGGCGACCGGAATCGTGCTGCGGGCACGCGAGCCGCCGGTGCTCGTCGGCGCCCAAGGCCGCGGTTTGACCATGCCCCCGCTCGACAGCGAAATCGTTGAGACTTTCGCGGCCGAGGCGCTCGCACCGGGCGATCTTGACCGGCTGCGCGCCTCGGGCGCGTGCGACGCCGTCTACCGTTCCGAACGCCACGGGAACTTCGCGGTGGAGGCGCGCCGGAACGCTGACAAGCTGTCACTGAAGCTGCGCCGCACTGGCGCCGGTCTGACAAAGCCAGCGCCGACAGCCCCTGCCAGCCCGCGCGCCGCCGAGACGATTGCCCCTGCGGCTGGCACGCTGAGCAGCCCGCCCATTGCCAGCGCGGCTGCGTCTTCCCGCTTGGCGGGCCTCATCGCGCGCGCTGTGGATGGGACTGTCTCGGACGTCGTGGTGTCTGCCGGGCAACCCCTGTGGATCCGCACGGCCAATGGCCTGACCGCATCGGGCGAAACGATTGACCAGCAAGATATCCTGGGATTCATCGACTCGTTGCTCGATCCGCCGCATCGCCGCTGTCTCGAAACGAGCGGCAGCGTGGATATGGCCTGGGAGATACCTGCCCCCGACGGGGAGGGAGCGCAGCGGCTGAGGGTAAACGTCTTTCGGCAAGCCCACGGTCTGGCCCTGGCGCTACGGCCGGTGAATCGCCGCGCCCCTACCCTCGCCGAGCTGAACCTGCCTGACCGAGTCGGCGCCTTGGGCGCCCTGCCGGGCGGCATGGTGCTGGTCGTGGGGATCACCGGTTCGGGCAAGTCGACCACCCTGGCCGCCCTGGTAGAACTGGTGAACCGAACTCGCGCTCGTCACGTCATCACCCTGGAAGATCCCATCGAATTCGTGTACCAGCCGCAACGCTGCCTGATTCATCAGCGTGAGGTTGGCGCCCACGTGGAAAGTTTTGCCGCCGGTCTGCGCGCGGCCTTGCGCGAAAGTCCTGACATCATCCTGGTGGGTGAGATGCGCGATCGCGAGACCGTCGCCCTGGCGTTGACTGCGGCCGAGACTGGCCATCTGGTGCTTTCGACTTTGCACAGCGGCAGCGCGCCCATGGCCATCGATCGTATCGTCGATATCTTCCCCGAACACCAGCAAGCGCAGATCCGCTTGCAGGTCGCCGGCTCGCTGCGTGCGGTGATCACCCAGCGGCTGCTCGAAGGGGTTCGGCCCGGCACACGCTATCCCGCCATCGAGATCCTCATGGTCAACTACGCGGTCGGGGCGCTGATCCGCGAGGGCAAGACCCACCAGNNTTGGCCACCCAGATCCAGACCGGCCGCGATGACGGTATGGTGGCGCTCGACACCTCTTTGCTCGACCTGCTGCGCGCGGGATTCATCAGCCGGGATGTCGCGCTGGCCGCTACCCGCGATCCAGTCGAATTCCAGCGCCGTCTGCGCGAGCTGCTCTAGTTACAATTCCCTCGTTGGTCGCCCGAGTCGGGAAACCAGGTTCGCGGTCCAGAACCGCAATTCGGCAGCGAGAAGCCGAGGAGAGGCGACCACCTGCTGCAGGTGCCGGCCCGCTCCCTTGCCGCCGGTGAGCGTCTTGAACCAGAGCAGCTTCAAGTGCGCCAGAAAGACGTCGTCCGAAGCAGCCAGCAGGCCCTCGCAAAGGAGCCACTCGTAGCATGGCTGGATCTCGGAAAGGTATCGGGTGGGGNNGTGACTGGGCGCCCTTCCAGGGTGGCGCGGTGGACCGGGTTTTCCTTGCTGAACAGCGCGACCAGAAGCGACGCACGTCCCCTGCTCCGGCAAGGGTGGCAAATCCGCGCAGCCGTCGCATGGCTCAGCCGAGGCGATGGTCCGGTAGCGGAAGAAGACGCCGTCGGCGCTCGGGTTCGCGGCCAGCACGGCCAGCCCTTGCTCGACGAATCGCGGGGCGACCAGGTCATCGTCGTCGAGGAACATGAGGTAGTCGCCGCGGGCCCGGTCCAGCCCGTGGTTGCGCGCCGCAGAGACCCCGCGGTTGCGCTCTTCGCGGACCACCTCGATGACCGGGGACATGGCTAGCGCCGCCGGGATCCACTCGGCGCTGTCAGACGCGTCGTCGACCACTATGATCTGGTCGACCGGCCTGCTCTGTTGCAGCAGCGAACCCAGCGCCGCGCGCAGCAGAGCTGGGCGGTTTCGCGTGGGGATGATGACGCTGACCACTCCGGTCCCCGGCAAAGCCCCTGCACCCGCTACAGGTTCACCGTCAGGTACAGCCGGGGCGTGATCCGCGAAACCGAGGTGCAGGCCAATATGCTGGTGGACCCAGCCGGGCAGCTCGGCAGCAGGCAGTGCAGGCTGTCGTATTGCACGCCACCATCGAGGTAGATCTTGTCGCCCATGCGCCAGATGCCCCCAGCCGCGACATAGTAGCTGACCCCGTCGGTCGCGCCGTTGCCGTGACCGAACCAGCCAAACACACCATCGCGTTGATAGAGATAGAGTGCAGCAGCCTCCTTGAGTGGGTAGAAGCGGAACTCGATCTCCGGGCCGGTCTGGTACTGCCGGTTGCTGTACCATGTTACTAGGAGTGTCTTGGGATCTTTGTTTGCGTAGTTGGAGGTGTCCGTGATGTCGAAAGTGTAGGTCGCGAGTGTGGTCAGGGTTGCATTCCAGCGCATGAGCCACTGCAAAATGCCTTGGTAGAGGGTTTGATCAGCCCAAGGCGGCCCGGTCCCGAGAGTGGGATCATTGAGCGCACGCGTGTCCTGGTAGTTCAGGCGCAAGGTGATTGGACTGGAGAAGATCGGCCGATACACGAAGCGATTCTGCAGCTGGGTCTGAATTTGGCTTTCGTGGTGGTCTTGCTGGGTCGGAGTAGCGCTCACCGTGACCGAATGCAATTGGTAAAGTTCCACATCCAACTTGGCCCCGCTGGCCCACACCGCGCGGTTGTCAAAACGATAAATGCGACTGTATCCCGTCTTGTCCAGGACGTACTGCGCCCTGGCTGGATCGAAGCCCGGCTGCTTGGCCTGATCGGCCGAGGTTTCGTTGTCAGAGATGGACACAGTTGGTTGGATGGCCGCCGGAGCCAGCAGCTTCGACCATTGCCCCGGGAAGATCCCCAACCCGCCGCCAATCGTGGCTTGGAGCGTACGGCTGGATGGGGGTGGGGTCCACGCGCCCGGTCCAGGCGGGGTCGGACCAGTCGGGGTCAGCGCTGAGAAACTCGGGCCTAGTGAGGGTGGCGCCAGCACCGGAGTTCCAGCGGGCGCTATGCCTGTCCCGGTCGACGTGCTTGTGCTGGTCGAGGTGCTCGCACTCGAGGACGAGAGCCGGTTGTCGTCGTAGGTTGCCGTGTAGTTGACCGTGGGCACAATGCCAGGAATGACCGTACTCTTTGCGCCCGAGTAGAGCTCCCAGTGCAGCAGGCTGCGCTGGAAAGCTTGGGTGGGGGCCTCGTGCTCAAGCAGACGCGAACGAAATAGCGCGTAGATCGATTCCGTGTTGGTGGGCAGGAACTTCCACTCCACGCGCGAGAGCTGGACCCGGTCCTGGTAGGAAGCCTTGCCGCTCGGGTCAGTCTCGGCCTGGGAGATGCTGTACAGCGCGCGCAGGCTGAACCGCTTGATGAAGTCAAAGTGGGGGATTTGGGTAAAGTCATAGTCGAATTGGCTAACGCTCTGCAGGCGGTTGGTCTTGAAATTGGGGTTGTCCAGGATCGCGCTGCCCACCTGCTCGCTCAACATGGGTAGCCGTTTCATGTTGAGCTGAACCCGCGCCATTGCGTGTTGGATCATCCCCACGTTGTCGGTCAGGTTGCCGCCGGCATCGTCCACCCAAGATCGCTGGCGGTCGAAGAAAACCGTGGTTGGCAACCATGCCGCGGGATACCCAGTTGCGCTCAGGCGTACCTCGTCGTTCAGCTTGCCGAAACGCGTGCTGTCGTTGCCGAGCGGGGTGAACCCTTGCGATTCCTTGCGGCCCGACAGCGTTCCTTCCAGGTTTGGGGAAGCCAAGCGCAAGAAACCCATCCCGGCCCAGCCGTTGGCCGCACCGGCATCCTGCCGATCCGAGCCCGCGAATTCCCCATATCCGGTGAGCAATCCGCCCTGGCCCACCTGCCGCTGATAGCGAGCATCAGCCGCCCCGCTCACCAGCCGGCGCGCCGGCGTGACCTTCTGTATGGGCAACCCGGTGGCGGGATCGAGCATGGCTTGTCCGGTAATCGGATCCAGCACTGGCTGCCGCTGGCTATTGACATCTTGCAGGTCCACCACGCGCGCGCCGATCTCCATCCCGTGTACCGGCGAAGCAGCCGCGCGCGCAGCCACCATCCATTGCTTGAACGCGTTGCCCAAGTTGGACCCGGCCTGAGTCTTGCGGTTGAGGATCTCGTTGGTGAACAACTCAATCGAGGTACGCGAGGCGTCGTCTTTCTCGCTGATGCTGAGCTCAATGTAGAAGTGGTCGAGATAGGCATAGGCGGCATAGGCGCTGGACAGGCTCATGTCCAGCACGGCATTGGAAAGCCCGTTGATGGGCTGCCACGCGCTCGGCTTGGCGAAGTTGAAGATGCCCTGGGCATTCGCATCGTTGCCCATGTCGTGAAGGGCCACTGTG
>PMJE01000203.1 GCA_003157315.1 Myxococcales bacterium
CGAAGTGTGCGACGACGGCAACCAAAAGGACGGCGACGGTTGTTCATCTGACTGCAAGATGAAGGGTGAGGGTTGCCAGTGCACACCGGGGCAGCTTTGCGTCTGCCCCGCTGTGAAGTGCGGCAATGGCATTCTCGAAAGCAACGAACAATGCGACGACAGCAACACAGCGAGCGGAGATGGCTGCTCGGGCGACTGCAAGACGGTCGAGCCAGGATACCAGTGTCGGGTGGTCGGCAAGGCCTGCATGCCCAAGTGCGGCGACGGCCAGATACTCAAGGGCGAGGAGTGCGATGACGGCAACACGGCGAGCGGCGATGGCTGTTCCAGCACCTGCCAGATCGAGCCCGGCGCTGACTGTCCGCCGGCGGGAGGGGCTTGCAAGATGGCCAAGTGTGGTAACGGGGTTGTGGAGAAGAACGAGCTGTGCGACTGCGGCACCGATCCGGCTACGCTGCAAATAAGCGGATGCAAGGCGATGAACGGCCTCTTCTACGGCGACCCCAGCAATCCGGGCTGCTCCAAGACCTGCACGAAGGAGCCGAACTGCCAGGACAGCTCGGGCAAGACCCAGGCCTGTACCTCGACCTGCGGTGACGGCAACCTCGATACAGGTGAAGCTTGCGACGATGGTAACCTGGTGGACGGCGATGGTTGTTCGTCGAAGTGCAAGGTCGAAGATGGCTTCACTTGCCCGCCTGCGATCGCCCAGGACTCCTCGCCTTGCCAGTCGGGCACCGGTCAATGCCTCGAACTCCCCATCACCTACCGTGACTTCCAGCCCGAGAATGTCGCCTCCGGCGGACACCCGGATTTCTTCTTCCTGGGCGCGAAGAAAGCGGGCTCAACCTTGCCCGGGACCATCTGCGTTCCCAACTCGGGCGGCCCTTCCAAGGGCAACGACTCGACCGCACGCTGCTGGGGCATCATGGCTGCGAATTTGTTGCACGGCAAACCACAGCCCGGTACCACGACGACCTGCGCTTGCCAGTTCAGCGACTGGAGCATCGGCAATGCTGCGGCCCACATCCCCAGCGGCTATACCCAGGCCGGCAACGACAGTCCCCTTTCCAACGAGGCCGGTGGCTATGTGGGCGGGACCGCCCCCGCAGCTGTCAGCGCGACCGGCAATGCCGGCGTTTCTTCTGGCACGCTGGTTCGCTATACCCCCAGTGTGCCGGGCGGCCCGGTTTGGTTGGGGACAACGCCAGCATACAAAGATGCCAACAGCCTCAAGCAATGGTTCAACGATGACAGCACGGTCAACACGAAATTCACCGCCGTTCTCGAGATGCCCAGCATTGGCACAAATGTCTACCAATATGCCAGCAAGACGCATCTTGCGGGCCCGGACAATGGCTTCTACCCCCTCGACCCGCTGAATCCCAGCCAGGTCACCCTGTGCGACCTATGGCCCTACTGGAACCATGGCAATGGAACTCCTATTTGGGCTACCTGCGCCGGCGACCAATATTTCTTCCCGCCGCGTGTGCTCCAGGCGGATTGCCCGAACCAGATCCCGCTGAGCAATGGCTGCTGGGTCGCGGCAACTCCGGGGGTGAAGCATGACTCCTACTTCACCGACGAGGCGCGCTACTATTTCGTCTACGATGGCACCGCTGGCATCAGTCTCAGTTTCTACGGTGACGACGATCTCTTCATCTTCATCAATGGCGTTCTGGTCCTCGACCTCGGCGGGGTTCACCAGCAGTTGCCTGGCAAGGTCAGTGTCAACGGTAGCCCAGGTGATGCGAGTGTCACGGAAGGTGGCTGCCTTGACGCTGCCGGGAACATCACCGGGGTAACCGCTGGCTCGGCCGCCTGTTCGCCGACCAACACCACCCCATTGCCTCCGACGGCCGCGACCCCGGATGATTTCCGTGTCCGTACCGTCCCGCTGGGCCTTGTCACCGGCAAGGTCTACGAGATCGCGATCTTCGGCGCCGACCGGCACCCGCCCGAGTCGAACTACCAGCTCACCCTGAGTGGTTTTGCCACGACCAGATCAGCATGCAAGCCTCACTGTGGCGACGGCGTAGTCACCGGCGGTGAGGAGTGCGACTGCGGCGACGGGACAGGTGCGACTCCCACGAGCTGCCCGGGTTCGAACGGCAATCCCTCGTACGGCG
This sequence comes from Myxococcales bacterium, assembly GCA_003157315.1. Next base: position 2,130 of record PMJE01000203.1, read on the forward strand.
GATGCACCTCGGACTGCAAGTGGGGACCCTACTGCGGCGACGGCACGGTCAGCGACGGCGAGGAGTGCGACAATGGCACCAACACCGACGGCTATGGCTCGTCCAATGGATGCGCGCCGGGCTGCAAGCTGCCCGCGCGATGTGGGGATGGGGTCGTGCAAACCGACTTCGATGAAGAGTGCGACGATGGCCCCAAGAACTCGACCAGCAGCAATGGATATGGTGGCTGCACGTCGAACTGCAAACGCGGGGGGCGTTGCGGGGATGGGGTGGTCAACGGCAACGAACAGTGTGACGACGGGGCCAACGATGGGACCTACGGGACCTGCAATACCGATTGCACGCTGGCACCGAGGTGTGGCGATGGCACGGTACAGACCGACTACGGCGAGGAGTGCGAACCCTCCGGGCCGAACGATCCCAATTGCACCGATGCCTGCCGCAAACCCGGTGGATGTGGCGATGGCAAGATCGAACCGCCCGAGCAATGTGACGACGGAGCACTTGCCAACAACGGCGACTACGGTGGTTGTGCTCCAAGCTGCATCTACGCGCCCCACTGCGGTGATGGCATCAAGAACGGGCCGGAAGAGTGCGATGATGGCATCTTGGACGGCTCGTATGGCGGCTGTACCCCGCAGTGCAAGCTGGCCCCTCACTGCGGCGATAGTACCGTCAATGGCCCCGAGGAGTGCGACCATGGCGCCCAGAATGGCAGCGACGGTGTCTGCAGTTCGGGGTGCAAGATCATCACCTACGTTCCGTAGTGGCCGTCTGCGGCTCGATCGGCGCCGAGCAGCTTCGGCGCCGTGTCGATCTGGTCGAGCTAGCCCGCATTATTCACGAGCCGCACCAAGTCGATGTCTGTGCGGGCTAGGCAACCGCGTGCGGAGCCTGCCGGCTCTGCCCCCTGCGGGGACTTCGGGACGGCCCGCCGCCCTGCCCACCCCGCGCGCTTCGCGCGCGCCCTCGCCAGCAGCGCAGCGTCGCGGGAGGGTTTGGCGAGGCCGAGCGCAAGGGCGCGAGCGTCGCGAGCGGGTGTGGTGGGTAAGGTGCAGGTCCCGAAGTCCCCGAAGGGGGCAGCGAGGCGGCGAGGGCGCGAGCGCAGCGA
>PMJE01000321.1 GCA_003157315.1 Myxococcales bacterium
AGCTGGACGAAGTACCCAAGCGCTGCCAGCAGCAGCGCATCGATGGTCAGCGCGATCCCACGCGTGCGAAGCCCGGACAGCTCACGTCGGTCGGCGCGGGCCGACTCCAGCGCTGCCAGCAGATCGTCGTAGTTGGCGAAGCGGGCATCGGGCTCCTTGGCCATCATGCGCTCGACGATACGGGCCAGCACCTCGGGCACGTTGGGATTGGCGACCCGCACCGGCGTGGCCTTGTCGGTGACGTGCATTGAAATCACGCCGACCGGCGACGGGCCGGAAAACGGCGGCTGGCCGCACAGCATGTGGNNCATGTGGTAGAGCGCGCAGCCGAGCGAGTAGATGTCCGAGCGAAGGTCGACCACGCCGCCGCGTCCCTGCTCGGGCGACATGTAAAGTGGCGAGCCGATGATGGCCCCGTCGCGGGTGAGCTGAGAGTCGCCGTGCATGCTCTTGACCAGCCCGAAATCGAGAATCTTGATGCCCGCCTCGCGATCGAGCATCAGGTTCGATGGCTTGACGTCGCGATGGACGAAGCCTTGGGCAGAGGCCGCACGCAGCCCGCGCGCGGCCGCGATGGCGTATTCCAAGGCCTGGGCCCAGGGCAAAGGTTCCGACCGAGCCAGCAGCGAGTCCAGCCCCGGCCCCTCCAAATACTCCATGACGAAGAAGTGAACCCCGCGATCTTCTCCGATGAAATAGATCTGCGCGACATTGGGATGGCGCAGCCTCGCCTGCGCGCGCGCCTCGCGCTCGAAACGCGCGACCACGTCCGCGTCGTTGGCAAATTCTGGCGCCAAAACTTTGATGGCCACCGGGCGCTCCAGTGAGGTGTCGTTGCCGTAGTAGACCGCGCCCATGCCACCGCGGCCGAGCTGGCGCACGACCTCGAAGTGCTTGAGGCGCGTGCCTTCCAATGATTCGGCGGACACCCTGGTCTCGGCCTCAGCCGCGTTGCGGACCAGGATCGTCGCGTCGAGAGAAGGAAGGCTTTTCTCTCCGTCGCCCATAGACAAAGAGAATAGCGCAGAAGTCATTGTGACAGGCGCTGCCGTGTAGCCTGCGCGCGAGCGGCATCACGGTTGCGCGGCGCGCATCCGATTTCGTGAGCCATTTGACTCACTCTCACCCACTACCATAAGGTAACTAAATTAAGGGGGAGCTGCCCACCAGAACGGGTCAAAGCCGTTAGACAAACGAGCCCACCTTCATGATCGCGATGATGCATTGAGCAGGAGTCTTACCATGATGAAACCATGCCTCACCCGAATCTTCGCTGGCGCTCTTGTTCTGGCTGCTTGTTCACTGCTTGGCTGCAGCTCCGAGACTGGCGGAACCCAGTCCGGCACTGGAGGAAGCACCGGCGGTGCGCTCACAGGGTCCGGCGGGGTGAGCACCGGCGGCTCCACCACGAGTTCGGTTGGTTCAGGGGGCGCACAGCCCAGCGGAGGCACACTCGCATCTGGCGGGCAGGCGCAAGGTGGCTCGGTTTCTCAAGGGGGCTCGGGCACCGGTGGCGCCACCTCCAATGCGGGCGGCAAGTCGGCTCTTGGTGGCAGCGCCTCGGGGGGGAGCGCGAGCGGCGGGGCTGCCAGCGGTGGTAGCGCGAGGGGTGGCAGCGAGACCGGCGGCAGCAACACGGGCGGCAGCGAGAGCGGCGGCAGCAAGACGGGCGGCAGTTTGGCCGGCGGCAGCGCGTCGGGTGGAAGCGCCAAGGGTGGTAGCGCCACGGGTGGAAGCTTGGCCGGCGGCAGTGCAACCGGCGGACGAGTTACCGGCGGCACCACCACCACCGGCGGAGTTTCCGCTGGCGGTACCGGTTCTGGCGGCAAGACAGGAGCCGGCGGCTCAGCCGGAGGTGGTGCAGTCGTCACTCCAGCCACGGGAACCTACCCGGTGTCCTCGGGAAAACCCACCATCTATCTGGCGTCAGATTCAACTGTCTCGTACTACGCCCCCAACGCCAACAACCAGGAGGGGTGGGGCCAGGAGTTGCAGAACTTCTTCACCAGCGATGTGGTCGTGGTGGACGACGCCATTGGCGGCAGAAGCTCGAAGTCGTTCATTGACGAAGGGCACCTGACTGCGATCTTGGGGGTGATAAAGGAAGGGGATTACCTCTTTGCCGCATGGGGAATCAACGATCGCTACACGAGCGATACGACTCGTTACACGAACCCTGCCACCACTTATAGGACGTATTTGCAGCAGTACATTGACGGCGCCCGCAGCAAGAACGCAATACCAGTCATCATCACTCCCACACCGCGATTGGACTACAATAACGGCGTCTTCAACAATGACTATGTGGCCTATTGCCAGGCCGATGCGGCGGTAGCCGCGTCAAGCAACACACCTCTCATCGACCTGCAAACCATGGCGCTCGCTTACTACACGCAGATCGGAATTACGGTGGTGCAGACGACAATAGTCTTGGTTTCAGGCGGCCAGCCCAACGTATTGCACTACCAGGCGCACGGTGCCTATGAGATGGCGCGACTGGTGGCGCTGGGAGTCCAGGCGCTCAATCTCCCGATTTCGCAATTCGTAGTTCAGGCCAAGCTGGACGGCGGCTAGCCGGCTGCCCCAGGGGAGAGCCGGCCGCGTCTTGGGGCTGGGAGCAGTTCGCGTTTGGGCTGGCGCGGTACTGAATAGGCCAACCGATCACGGACGATCGGGATGGCGAGGCCGACCCTTTGCGGATAGACTGGTCCCGCGCGTCGCCGGCCTGATGACCGTCGATGCGAGTCGGGAAAACCAAAGTGACCACCACGAAGACACTCGGGGCCTTCGTCGCTACAACGATCGCCACCGTCCTGGGTTGTGGCGCGAACGACGGAAGCAAGGTTGGGTCTGGGGGTGCTCCAGCGTCGAATGGTGGTGGGGGTGGCAGCGTCGCATCCGGTGGGATGGCCACCCTGGGTGGCGCGTCAGGTGCCAGTGCCGGCAATGGCGGAGGCGTAGGTGCTGGCGGTGGGATCCCAGCAGGTGGTTCGATGTCTGGCGGCTCCAGCAGCGACTGCCCCGAGGTTGTCTCAGCGATGTGCGGCATGGTGGCCGCGCACAACGCCATTCGCGCGGCCGCGCCGGGTGCAAATCCAGCGCTTCCGCCCATGACCTGGGACACCGCCTTGGCGGACTTCGCCCAAGCCTATGCCAACACTTGTCCGACCGGGCACAACCCCAATCGTACGGTTGAGGGCCAGACCGCTGGCGAAAACATGTTCTTCACCAGCCAGGGCAGTTTCTCTCCGCCGGCAGAGGTAGTCCAGGCCTGGGCTTCGGAACAAGCCAACTATGCCTACCCAGCCAACACCTGCGATGGAGTGCCCTATACCTCCGCGACTTTCAGTTGCAGTACTTGCCCGGAATGCGGGCACTACACGCAGATTGTCTGGCGCACTACCATCACGGTCGGATGCGGCGTGGCCTCGGGCTGCAGCGGCAGCTTCCCACAGGTCTGGGTCTGCGACTACTTGCCGGCGGGAAACGTGATTGACCTCAGTGGCAATCTCCAATTGGCGTATTAGCGGCGGCTGGCGGAAAAGGATCCTGACCACATGATCGAAGATGGCGACGAGCAACCGAACGACACAGGCCAGGCCGACGAAAAGGCCGAACCCGTCGGCAAGATAGACTCGTCCGCCCCGATCGATGACTGGCTGTTGACCCTGGGCGGTGAGGGCATTGAAATTGTGGAGTCCGCGTCCCAGCCAAAGGGGACCGAGAAGTCGGTTTTGGGCGAAGCCGCCCCCGAGGAAGAGGTCGAGCCGGAAATGGTCCGGGCCGCCGAGGAGGAGGAGGAGGACAGCTACTCCAAGACCAACGATCCGGTACGCATGTACCTGCGCAAGATGGGCTCGGTGTCGCTGCTNNGCTGACCCGCGAGGGCGAGGTGGAGATCGCCAAGCGCATGGAGGACGGCGAGCGCCGTGTGCTGCAGGTGGTGCTCAATTCCAGTGTCGCCATCGAGGAGACCCTGGATCTGGGCAACCGGCTGCGACAGCAGAAGATTCGGGTCAAGGAGGTGGTCAGGGACGCCGACGAGAATGACGCTGAGTTCGATGAGAACTGGCACGTCGAGCGGGTGTGCCAGGCGATCCAGAAGGTACGTCGGCTGCGCGAGGAGTTGCACAGAGTCGAGGAGAGAAAGACCGCAAGCGAAGCTGCCCGCAAGAAAGTCAAGAACCGGGTCGCAGAAATCAAGCACGAGATGATCGATGCCCTGCAGAGAATGCGCCTCAAGCAGCAGCAGATCGATCACATCGTCGCCCGGCTGAAGGGCCTGGTGTCCCGCATCGAAGCCGCCCAGCGCGAAATCGCCGATTGCGAGCAGCGGGTTGGCATGCCCCAGCGCGGGTTCCGCAAGACCCTACGCGAGATCCGTTCCTCGCCCCTGCGCCAGCGTGCGGTGGCCAAGAAGTTGGGTCTGCGCCTCGACGAGATCGAGGAGGCGGCCAGGGTCATCGACAACGCCAAGAAGAAGGTCAAGCAGGTGGAGGACGAGGCCACCATGACCGAGCAAGGTCTGCGCGAGACCGTGCGAGAGATCCAGGACGGCGAGCGGCAGGCGCGGCAGGCCAAGGCCGAACTGGTCGCGGCCAACCTGCGGTTGGTGGTCTCCATCGCGAAGCGGTACACCAACCGCAACCTGCAGTTCCTGGACCTGATCCAGGAGGGCAACATTGGCCTGATGAAGGCGGTTGACAAGTTCGAGTACAAACGCGGTTACAAGTTCGCGACCTACGCGACTTGGTGGATCCGGCAGGCGATCACGCGTGCCATTGCGGACCAGGCCCGCACCATCCGCGTCCCAGTGCACATGGTCGAGATCACCAACAAGGTCATTCGCACCAGTCGCCATCTGGTGCAGAAGTTGGGCCGCGAGGCGACCGCGGAGGAAATCGCCGAGGAAATGCAGGTGTCGATCGAGAAGGTCCGCAACGTGCTCGCCATCGCGAAGCAGCCCATCTCGCTGGAGACCCCGATCGGTGCGGAAGAGGACTCGCGCCTGAGCGACTTCATCGAGGACAAGAGCGTGATTCCGGCGTCCGAGACCGTGATCGCCATGAACCTGGCGGAGCAGACGCGCAAGGTGCTGGCCACGCTCACGCCGCGCGAGGAAAAGGTGCTGCGCATGCGCTTCGGCATCGGCGAACGGTCGGATCACACGCTGGAAGAAGTGGGCCGGGACTTCGATGTCACGCGCGAGCGCATCCGCCAG
>PMJE01000093.1 GCA_003157315.1 Myxococcales bacterium
CGTCACCGTGGTCCGGTCGATCACGCCACGCACGCCCCGGATGCTCTCGGCCATCTTCACCGCCCGCTCTTTGGCAAGCAGGTTGTTGACCGAACCGGAGAGCGTGACGATTCCCTCACTGGTGCTGACATCCACATCATTCGGGAACACGCCCTTTTCGAATGCCAATCCTCCTTCAACAGCGGCTGTAATGCCGCTGTCGGTGATTTCCCTCTTCGCACTCGCCGCTTGCAAGGGCAACAAGGCCAGAACCTGGGCTCCTGCTGCAATCAGGAGCATTGCGCACCACCTGCCGAGCGTTGCGCGGTGAAGCGGTCTTGCCACTTCCATGGTCACACGCGGCGGCTGGATCGCCGGGCCGGAGTTGTTATCGGTCGCACTTGTCTTTCCACTGTCGTTTCTCGATGCGCTTTTCATCGTGAGTAGCTCCTGGGAGGGATTCGACGGGTTATGGGAGCGCTCCGGCGGGATCCCTGGCGCAGGAGTTTGTGAGAGTTTCGATGTTCTTCGCGAGGCCCGCGCGTCTGGATTCGGTCGGCCAGCCGGAACGTGGCAAGATGTCATACGAGGCAGAGCGCCTCGCTATGGCGCGTCCCGTCGTGGCCTGCGCCTCGAACATTTGTCACGCGAGGCAGAGTGCCACGCCGTCGCGCTCCCAGCGAGGATGACGAGCATTGCGCCCGGGACGATCATCATTTGGAACTGCGCGGATCTTGCTCGATGTGGGCTTTGCGCTCCTCGTACTCTGCAGTCGTGATCTCGCCGGCGGCGTAGCGCCGCTGGAGGATGCCGAGCGGGTCGTCCCGGTACAGCCGCATCCTCGATCGAGGGACGGGTAAAGCCAACGAGAAGAGCGAGATGACGCAAGAACTGCGCAGCTACCCCAAGTGGCTCCCATGGTGGTGCTGCGCCGGCGTCCTTGCCGGTTCGTAGACGCTGTCCCAGTAGACCGGTCGTCCGTAATAGTCATATAGGCGTGCTTCGTACTCACGGTTGATGGGTGCGGTCGCGTTCCACTCGGGGCTGTCCTTGATCATTTGTCGAGAGAGGTCGACGAAGACTTTCTTTTCCGCCCAACTGATGCGGTTGGTCCAGTGCGGCGCAACCAGTACCTTTTTGTCGAGCCACCAGTTTCTGGTGTCGACAACGAGATAGCGTACCGCCCAGGTCTCATCGTCGATGATGAAGTCGTCGACGTGGCCGATCGCTGCGTCGGTTCCTTCAATGTGGTATCCACGAATCTCCTTGGCGCTACGCAAATGGACGTCGCCTGATTCGGCGGGCTCGGGCTTGGCAGGCACCTGGTTCCGCCCGCCAGCCGCCAGCAAGTTGGGGTAGGCGCCCATGCCCCACAGTCCAGGGTATCCCCAGTAATACGGATATTCGTAGTAGCCGAAGTAGTCCAGCTCCTGCTGCCTCGAGACGGGCTTGTCCACGTCCACGCTCGGACTGTTCTTGACCTTGTCCCTCGTCAGCGCCAAGTGGAAGCTCCGGGTGGTCCAGTCCACTTGGCGGAAGGAGATTGGTGTGATGAGCACCCGACGCCCACTGAAGAAGCCGCCAGTCTCGGCGACCAGATAGCGAGTGATCCAGCGCTCATCGTCCAGAAGAAAATTCGCAACGTGTCCGATGTCGCCGTCGGTGGCGCTCACCGCGTACCCTTCGAGATCTTTCAGGCTTCGCAACATGAGTAATTCCCTCCCCGCCTTTCGGCGCGATCATTTCGTATCCCGATAAGCGTTTTGCATAGTTCGTGCCACATTACTCATAATGGCTATCACGGCCTCACCGAGCCGGTAGCATCGGCTCCGCAATTGCGCTCGCCACTCGGCCACCGATCGAGTCCGGGTTCGGCAGCTCGCCGCCTCCTTCAAATTGAATGCTGTCATCCATCGTTTTGGTTGATCCAATCGAGATCAGGTGTGCCTGCGGCGGAACCGTGACCCAAAGGCAGTGATCGGGGAGCGAAAGCGCGGCCGTCCTCGCACCAGTGCACGCCCCCAGCCGACGTGCCTGGACCGCTTCCACCACAGCGAAGACGAACGAAGGCATCGTGAATGGTCCACTTGGTACTGGTCGCGTAGAATCTGCACGCGCTTGCCTGGGGCACCTTGGTCCATCGCATCGGCACAATCGATGCATCGCTTTGACTCATGGAAAACGACCAGGCGATGGACCAGATGGTGAAGAAGGTCAAGATAGGCCGAGGAAGGCGAGTGGCGATCACGGCGGTTGCTATACTCGTAGTGGCACTTCTGCTTGGTGTGGTGGTCGCGGGATTCCGTGGCAGGCACATCTTGCGGAATTCCGCGGCGATGACCACACCTGTTCCGGCGTCCACCAATGTCGGGGGCCGACCATAGTGGTTGGCGGGATCGTAGCCGTGAAACATCACTTGTCGTCGGACCGCGACCCGTCGTCATGACGCCGCTTTCACGTCGTCGAGTTTGCAAGATGTGTCGGGTCTACCAGCAGTGAACTAGGGTGTCAGGGACTCTGCGAGGCGTGACCCCCGGTGAGCTTCTCGGCGTTCTGCCATTCCGTCTCGAGGCGGGCCGCCACGCCGCCAAGAATGCGATTCAGCTCTGGAACCGCTTGAGCGG
>PMJE01000494.1:0-6364 GCA_003157315.1 Myxococcales bacterium
AGCCAGAGAAAGTCGGAAGGAATGACCTGCACAAAATCTTCATGCTGGACTTAGACCCTGGCCTGCCGGGCACCCTCCTGCTCTTCGCCTAATAGCGTCACCGTAGGCCTGCCAGAGGGCGGCCTGCGCTAGCCGACTTTGGGACCTGCGAGCGAACGGCCGAAGCGCTCGCCGACAAGATCCCGACGGCGCGCCACATGGGTTCCGTCTGCCATCTCCTTGCTGACTACTTTCTGCAGCAGCTTGTACATTCGATGGGTTTGGGGTTGGTCGCGGTAAAATGTGTCCCAGGCGTAGTGGTACAGTTCCATCAGTCGCTCGGGACTCATGTAGCGCGGCTGGTAGATAAGGCGAAACCTCACGTGCAACTCCTGCGGGACAACCGCCGACGCGACCGCAGCACTAGGCTAGCACGACAAGTGCACTTGATCATTCGTGGTCGACCAGACGTATGTCTAGTTCGTAGCCGCCAACCCCGGGCACACGCAGGTGAACTGCGGGAAAAAATCCGTCCGCGGCGCTGCCAAGCAGATCAATCTCGCGCGTTAGGCGCACCTCGCGATAGGTACTAACCGTGCGCGGTCCATCCGCGCGTAGCACCACGTCAGTGGTTTCGCCGGCCTGCGACCAGCGGCACACGGTTTCGCCGGTGGCGTAAGTGCCGATGGCGGTTGGCTCACCGGCCGGCGGCAGATAGGCGTGGCCGACGTCCGACATGAGTGAGGCAGCAAAGGCGGGTCGATCGAAGGGCGGGACCGCGCGATGGACAGTGAGGCCCGATGTCCTGCCGTCTTGGTTGGCATCGAAAAGGCAGATACCTTCGGGCGACAGGAGGACTGCGTGCAATCCATCAGAGCCCGCGGCGGTGACCCCCACCAGGGCGCCATTCTGTCCGAAGGGCAGGGACGCGAAAATGGTGTGCGTGGCCCGCCACGGCTGCGCAGGGAATGCCTGCCGGCAGCGCATCGCTGTGCTATGCGCGCCGTCGGCGGGAAGCGGCGAAAGCGGCGGCAGATGGGCACAGCCCGAAGCCAGAAGCAATGAGACAAGCAACGCGCGCATGGCTAGTGTGGCGGTTCGAACTGTTCGTCGGGGATGGCTCGGTCGTAGTGGGCATCTTCGAACGTGATGTGGGTCACGCCTTCGCCCTCCTCGATGATGTCGATGGCGTTCACCGTGCCCGGACGCTCGGCGAAGGTGATGGTGATGCGGGAGATGATCTTGCCGAGCGATGGATCCACGGGATACAGCTCGACCCGTGCCGGCTGGCCCGGCTGGGCCGGGCGCAGTTCGGGCCGGAAGGTGCGGCTCGAGGCGAAGTTGCCGTCGAGCCACAAGTTGATTTCACCGAGCACGATCTTCATGGCTTCGAGTTTGGCGCTCGCGTCCGCGACCCAGACACCACCGTGCCGGATCAATCTCTGGACGTTGCCCGCGCGCACGACCAGCAGGGTCTGCAAAGGGCTCCGATACTCCCAGCGAAGATCGCTCGGGCGACGATAGGCCATGATCCCTCGTGAGACCAAGGGGTGGGACAGAATCTTGAGTGTGCGGGTCTGCACGAACGCGGCTTCGATGGTCTTGATGCCCGCCGCCGCTCGGCGGATGCTGTTCCAGTCCTGGTACCAGGGGGGCGCTGCGCCCCGTGCGGGAAACGCTACCAGCAGCAAGCAACCGAAGGCGAGGGCGAACCGCTTGCTCACGGCTAGACCATCCCGCCGTTGACCGAGATGACCTGCCCCGTCACATAGGACGCATCGTCGGAACACAGAAAACGCACCACCCGTGCGACTTCCTCGGGCAATCCGCAGCGCCCCATGGGGATCATCTTCTTCAAGATGTCAAGCGGCACATCCTTGATCATGTCGGTTTCGATGGGTCCCGGCGCCACCGCGTTGACCCGAATTCCGATGCGGGCGACCTCAGCGGCCAGCGCGCGCGTGGCTCCCATCAGTCCGGCTTTGGCGGCTGCATAGTTGGCCTGGCCGCGATTCCCAATCAACCCGGACACCGACGAGATTGTCACCACACTGCCCTTCTTGTGCGGGATCATCTTTCTGATCACGGGTTTGGTGACGTTGAAAAATCCACCAAGAGAGGTGTCAATGACCCTGCGCCAATCCTGGCTGGGCATCATGGCAAGAAGGCCGTCCGCCACAACGCCCGCGTTGTTCACCAAGACGGCAATGCGTTCGTGGCGGGCAAACAGCCCGTCCAGGACCAAGTTCACCGCCGCCTCGTCCGTGACGTCGAATGGGCACAATTCCCCCCGTCCGCCCCGTTCCTCGATCTGCGCGAGGGTCTGCTTGGCCGCCTCCTGGTTGCTCTTGTAGTTCACGGCAACATGGAGTCCTTGGCCGGCCAGCTCCAGGGCGATGGCGCGTCCAATGCCGCGGCTAGCCCCGGTGACCAGAGCGAGCGCGGGAGCAGTACCGGAATCTGAGGAAGGTGGCTGTCCAGTCATGACGAGTCTCCGGATTCAATTGGTGCTTCGAGACGAAAGGCCTGAATCGATCCACTGAGCCATTGAGTTCCTTCGGTGTCTTCCACGCGGCCCTCGAATGCCAAATAGTTCGGGGCACGGTGGGAGATGTGCGCAAAGCAGCGAAGTTGTGCGCCGACTGGTAGGGCGGCTTCGTGCAGCTTCGCTTCACGGACACCCACGAGTAGTCCGCCCGCACCACCCTCGCGTTCGTGTCGCTCTCGCCATCCCTGCAAAGCCGCCGCCGTCTGCGCGACAAGCTCGATCAGAACCAAGGTCCGCACCCAGCCAGCGCGTGCGGTTGGCCAAGTATCTTGTACGACGCTAGCGGTCTCAATGGATTCATCGTCAATTCTCGTGATGGTCTGTACCAGCCGCATGGGCGCTCGATGCGGGATGAGTTCTTCGATGTCCGTGCACACGGAAGGCAGGTCGCTGCTGTTCATGACAAACGCCTTGAGCCGAGCGGGTGGACCACCCACGCAGGTGGCAAAGCCCCGGTCGCCAGCGGGGTCATGGTGAGGCCGACGATGGCGTCGCAGACTTGGTTGGCCTCGTCGGTGAGCCACAAATCGCACGACATTTGCCGCAAACCAACTGAGCGAGGAACAACTACGCAGCGCCTTTCCCCGTGCATGAGAGGAGAAACAATCAGGCGAGCAGCAAACCCCGTCGGGTAAGCCACATAGCCCGCGTAGCGCTGTCCCCAGAGACATGCGAGGTGCATGGCGCTGTCGACCAGATACGGACATCCGGCGGGCGACAGATCGGGACGGGGAGGATCGGGCGAGCGCACGGTGCCCGTGCCTCCGTCGCGGCCGAGTCGCACCAATCCGCGAAGGTTGCAGAAACGTGGCCCAAAGGGAATGAGATCTTGGTACGCCCGGGCCGCGGGTAGTTCGACATCGTGGGCGATGGCCGCCGGCGGCTGAGGAATCTCCGGATCGGAGCCTCCGAAAGTGACGGCCGCGTGCGTGCGCGTGCGATGGATGCCTCCCGCAAGGGCGATGCGCGAGGTGAAGGTAGCGCGGGTACGTGTGCCCAGGCGCGGGTCGCTTGCCTCTTCTTCGAGCGTGACCGCGAAGGTGCAGCGCCGCACTTCCTCAACAGGCAAGAAGCGCGGGAAGAACGCCCCTCGCATCGACAGGGTCCTGTTCCGCAGTACCCTGTCCGTATCGTGCGCCGCCACGGTTCGCACCAGCAGATCGAGAAGCTCAACCGCTGGTACAGTAGCGATTCCCGCGATGGCGTGGTCGGCCACCTCCGGAAGATCGGGCAGGAAGACAGGCTCAACGCGTGGCACGGGCGTCACACCGGAAAGTCGCGCGAGACTGCGATGGTCATCGGGTCCACTGCGACTGGCCGGCCCTTGCTGTTGGTGGCACAGTGGCGGGTGAATCCGCGGCAAACCACCGCATTCGACTCCGCATGAGTGATGATGTAGTCGAAATCGACTCGCACGCGATGGATCTCACGAAAGCGGGTGTAGACCCAGATTGGATCGTCGTACTCGAGCGGCCGAAAGAAATCCAGCCCGAGTTGGAAGATGGGGTACACGTAGCCATCAGCTTCGACCTTGCGGAAGGAAAATCCTCCGTCGCGCAGCAGGGTAGCTCGCCCGATCTCGAAAAAGCGGAAGTAGTTGGCGTGATAAACCGCGCCGGTGCGATCTGTGTCGGCAAACAGAACCCGATGCGACACGCGATGCCATACCAGGCCATCGACCTGATCGCGCACGTAGCGGTCGTCCTTCTCATGCGGGATGGGTTGGAAGGTCGGAGCGCGCATGGTTACATGCCCCGAAAAATGAGACAGCAGTTGGTGCCGCCAAATCCGAAGGAATTGGACAACACGAATTCGTGACGGTGGGGCCGGCTGGCCGGCACAAAGTCGGCGCCCGCAAGCTCGGGATCGGGCAGGTAGTTGAGCGTGGGCAGGACGGTCTGGTGTTGCAGCCCCAGAATTGCCAGAACCGCTTCCACCGCCGCGGCAGCGCCCAGGGAGTGACCCACTTGGCTCTTGTTGGCGGTGATCGGAATCTGCGGCAATCGCGCGCCAAAAATCTCGCGCAGGCAGGCTACCTCCACCGCGTCGCCGGCGGGCGTGGAGGTCCCGTGGGCGTTGACACTGCCGATGGCCGCCGCGTCGATTTCTGCGTCGGCAAGAGCATGCCGAATCGCCCTGGCAATCGTGGGTTGATGGGGGCGGGTGAAATGGTGCGCGTCCGAAGTCCAGCCGATGCCTGCGATCTCCGCGATCGGCTTGAGGCCGTGGGCCGCGACCGCCTCTTCTGCGGCCAAAACCACCGCCGCCGCCGCCTCGGCCAGCACGAACCCACGGCGGTCGATGCTGAACGGGCGCGAAGCTTTGCCTGGATCAGCCGCAGCCCGATCGGTCGCGCGCAGTTTGAAGGTTGCGTTCATGTTGGCAAAACCGAGTACGATTTCTGGAACCAGCGGCATCTCCACCCCTCCCACCACCGCGAAGTCGGCGTCCCCGTCTCGGACCATGCGTGCGCCGATTGCGATGGCATGGTTGCCCGATGCACACGCGCCCTGAGGTGAAAAAATCGGTCCGGTGAAGCCAAGCGCACAGCCCGCCTTGCCCGCGGGAACGTTGGCGCAGATGTTCGGCAATAGGAATGGGCTTACCCCATTCGCGCCAACACTCTGGAAGCGCAAGAATGCCTGGCGCAGGCAATCGGAACCGTTGATCGCCGATCCTATGAGACACGCCGTGCGCGGTCCCACCTCATCGCCCATGCTGAGCTTCGCGTCGCGGAGGGCATCCTGGCAGACAGCGATGGTCTCAAGCACGTAGGCGGCGCTCCAATTGTGCCGCTCCCGGGGAGTGTCGAAGGCATAGCTGGTGCTGTCCCGGTCGGGAATCTCCCCGACAATGGTGCGACAACCGACGGAGCAGCGCGAGAGCTCACGAAACCCGGCTTGATTGGCCACAGCACGCTGCCAGGTCGCCTCCGCGGTTGCTCCTAGCGGGGTAATCGCTGCTTGGCCGATTGCGAAAACGCGGCGGTTCTTTGGGGCTTTCATGCGAGAGGTGTGAACCAGCGTCGAAGCACTCGCCTTTCGGACGGCCGCGCAGGTGACGCCCCGACCTGCGGAGAGTTCGACAGCATGTGGATTTTATTGCACGCATCCACTGTCCCTGGCAAGAGGGCTCACGCGATTGACGGGCCGAGGCCGCGCATGGTAGTTCTTGCGCGCGTCTGGAAGCACGGAAAATGGACTACACCACCGCTTACGGCGTCATCGTCGAGTACCTCTCGCAGCGCTTCGGGGTTCCAGTTGAGAAGATCACTGCCGAGTCGAAGCTATTCGACGATCTCGGACTCGATAGCATCGACGCTCTTGACATGTTGGCGCTCCTCGACAATCAGTACCACGTCAAGGTCAACGAGGAGCAAGCCCGGCGCATTCGCACGGTAAAGGACGTGGTCGAGTACGTGCTTGCCAACCTGCCGGAGAGCCCAAAGCCAACCTGATGGCCCACCCTCGACCGACGCTTGAATTCCGTCGGGGCGACGTTCTTGTTGCGCATGTGGTGGTGTCGCCAGAGGCGGTGTGGTTCCAAGGCCATTTCCCAGGTGCACCTTTGCTTCCCGGGGTGGCCTTTCTGGCATTGGTCGAGCAAGCGCTGGCGCTGTTTTGGTCGGACGCGGGCAGGCCACCGGTGGAGATTCGCAGCTTCCGTCGGGTAAGGTTCCGCCAGCGGGTTGAGCCGGGCGCAAACCTTCGCATCCGCGCGCATCGGGTGGAGGGAGAGCGATTGCGGTTCTCGGTCGAGGCGGGCGGACTTGTTGCCTGTAGCGGAGAGTGTGTCGTTGAAATGGGAACCCTCAAAGGGTTCGCTTCGCCCTTCGGC
>PMJE01000494.1:6498-20307 GCA_003157315.1 Myxococcales bacterium
AGCTCGCCGGCTCCCCACGCGTCTGATCTTCTTCCGGCAGACATTTCCCCGTCGCCGTGGGCAATGCGCACCGGGCGTGATGAGGCCGCATTTTGTTCGGACGGCTCGACCTTCGCTGCGGTGGCCTCACGCGCGGCGGGCATCTGCGAACTGATGATGTCTGGCCGACTGTGCGTGGCCTCCGAGGACCGGGTCGAGGTGGCGGCGGCCGCGCTCGCAGCCCTGGCCGGCAGGATCGAATTGGTGCTTCCTGCTGCCCTGACACCGGAGGCGCTGGTGGCCACGCATACCGCACGTCCCTTCTCACATTGGATGGGCCCAGAAGAGTGGCGGCCCCATGTGACTGGGCTTTCGTGCAGTCGCATCGAGGCTGTTTCTGCCTCGGCGAGCTGGGGAGATGTGTCCGTCGCTGACCTCGACGTCGCGCGCATCTTCCTGCAAACCGGAGGCTCCACCGGGCAGCCACGGCTTTGGGCAAAGACCGCGCGCAATCTGCTGGGCGAAGTCGCGGCACACATACGCGCGTTGCAGGTCGAGCCGGGCGACCACATCTTGGCCACCGTGCCCCCGTACCACATCTACGGCCTGCTGTTCTCCGTCCTGCTCCCGCTCTATTCAGGCGCAACCGTCGAGCGGGTCTCTCCCTTTTTCCCGCGCGAGATCGCAAAGCGCATCGAGAAGACGTCGGCCACCATCCTGGTTAGTACACCAGCCCACCTGCGGGCGTTGGCCGCTGCGCCGCTGTCGGGGCACGGTTTGCGTCTGGCACTTTCGTCGGGCGCACCACTTCCAGCTGCTGATGCAGCTAGCTACTTCGCACAGACCGGACTGTGGCCGCTCGAGGTGTATGGGTCCACTGAAACCGGGGGCATTGCCGTGCGGCGGCAGGATGTACCTGAGTCGGCGTGGGCGCCGCTGCCCGGGGTGAGCTGTCGCATGCAAGGCGAGGTGCTGGCGGTTCGTTCGGCATATGTGTCAGGCGATGCGCCGCGGGACGCAGACGGTTTCTTCCGCACCGCTGACCTCGCTCGCATCCGTCCCGACGGTAGTTTCGACCTGCTGGGGCGCGACGACGGCGTGGTCAAGGTGGGCGGCCAGCGGGTGGCGTTGCCCGAGATTGAGAAGGCTCTGCTAGCGCTTGACCAGGTCACAAACGCAGTGGTTCTGGCGGTGCCCTCACCGTCGGGTCGCGGTCAGGAGATCGTTGCGCTGGTGGCTTCGCGCCGGCCGGCCGATGAGATCGTCCGCGAGCTGCGCGCGCGGTTGTCGCCGCCCTCGTGGCCGCGCCGCTTGCGCTGTGTCGACGCGATTCCAACCACGCCCACAGGAAAGCGGGATCGCCTCGCCATCCTGCAAATCCTGGCTTCTGGCGGACAGCTAGAAAAGGGATGAGTCACTTGTCTTCTCGGCCAGGTGCCGGTGGCTCTCTCCGCCAGCGATTGCAGCACACGCGCCTGGTGCAGAAGGCCCTGCAAGAACCGATCGATCCACAATTGTTCAAGCGACCCTCGGCGCGAATCGTGGCTGGCATGGTGCTGATCGGCGCGAGCTATATCATCGGCTGGCCCGCCATTGCAGCACTCGGTGCTCTCGCCGCCTGGACTCAGCAACCCAAGCTCCTACTGGGCGGGCCTGCGCTTTACGGGCTGTCGTGGATCGTGTTCGCGGCAGGTCTTGCGCTGGTAGGCAGCAAGGCACTGCGCTCGGGCCGCGCATTCGGGTTACTGCTTGTGCGCTATTTGGCCGAACGCTTCCTGTAGTCGCGTGGGGAGCCGGCGAGCTCCCCNNGCCGAAGGGCGAAGCGAACCCTTCGAGGGTTCCCATGTTGTGTCAAATTGTGTCAGACTTTCACCACCATGGACAAAGAATGGAGGCTCGGGAATTTCGACAGCTTGGAAAGAGAGAGTGTCAGCGAAAAACGCGCGCGTATGCTGCCGCCTGTCATTCGCTGAGCTGTTGGCAAAGAAATTGCTTCGGGTTGGAGCAACGTGGTCGGCCAGCGACGAAAGGATCGTTTCATGAAACTCAGGTGGATGCTCCCATCGACGCTCGC
Source organism: Myxococcales bacterium (assembly GCA_003157315.1). The sequence goes on from PMJE01000494.1 coordinate 8,552, forward strand.
GTTTTCCTTGCTTTCAGCCGCGCAAGCCCATTCCGCGGTCGTGGCAGTCATGCCGGTTCGAGGAGCAAATCTTTCGGAAGGGCAGTGCGATGCCATCGGCGTAGTCTTCGCGAATGCCTTTGCCCGCGACAGCCAAGTCGCGGTCGCGTCGCCACTGGAAACCAAGCCGGCGCTCGCCCAGGGCCAGAGCACGCTGGCTGTCGCAGCACGATTGGGGGTAGCCGAATATGTCGAACTTGGGGCCATTCAACTGGGGAATAGAGTCAGACTGGCTGGAATCATCTACGGGAAGGACGGCAGGGAGATCTTTCGTGCGGAAACTTCTGCTCCCGGCCTGGATGATATTGACCTGGCGGCAGCACGCTTGGCGCACGCCCTGATATTGCGGGAGCCTATCCCTGGCATGCCGCTTTCGGAGATAGGCGCGGGGACGCCGGAGATGGCACCTGCTGCAGAAGGCGTCAGGACCGGACCTGCAGAACTGAAGGTAAGTCCAAGGGCCTTCGGTTTGAAGACGGGGATTATCTTTCCGATGGCGTCGGGTCGGTCATTCTATCCCATGGTTTCCTTGCAGTTCGACGGCCGGCTGGGAAGCAGAAGCCGCTTCTTGGAATTCGGCGTGGGCGGAGCCGTTCCTACCAACACGAATTCCGATATCAATAACATCGGAATGTTCGCTCTCTTCGCGGAGATTGGCGGAAGCCTCTACTTGTCGGATGGCCCTATTGCGCCCTACATTGGCGCTGGGATTTCGCCAGGGCTTTGGGAGTACGATGGAATGAGCAGCGGCGGCAGCGGCGACAGCAGCGACCTTCGCTGCGCCATCTACGGCCAAGCCGGGATTACCTTCACGCGCGATTCCCGGACCAAGATCTACGCCGAATTCCGGGCCTCCCAACATGTCATCGGCTTCACCGACAACCTGGCCCAGGGTTCGACCTACCTCACGAACACCAGCTACACCTACCATCCGACTTTGCTTGCGTTGCAGCTCGGAGTTGGCTGGTAACATCAGGGTTTGCAAATGACAGTGACCTGGGTTGGGGAAACCTGGCTCGTTGCAAGGAAAGGATCGCCTCATGAGACTTATTCAGATTCTCCTACCAGTTCTAACCTTCGCCTCGGCAGCGCAAGCCCAGACTGCGGTGCTCGCGGTAATGCCGGTCCAGGGGGTCAATCTTACCGAAGGCCAGTGTGAGGCGATTGGCGTCCTATTCGCCAATGCCTTGGCCCGCGAGGCCAATGTCGCGGTAGCCTCGCCCCTGGTAACCAAGCAGGTCGTCCACCAGAGCAAGACCGCGCAGGCAGCCGCAACCCAACTGGGGGTGGCCGAGTACGTTGAGCTGCGCGCCATCCAGCTTGGTTCCAAGGTCACACTGGGTGGAATCCGGTACGCAAAGGATGGCAGTGAGATGTTCCGCGCGGAAACCTTTGCAGCGAGCTTGGATGACATGGAAGTGGCAACCGCCCGGTTGGCGCGTGCTTTGGCATGGCGGCAGCCTCTTCCCGGCGCGATGCCCCCTGAGACGGTCACTGGAGCTGAGGAAACCCCACCAATGCCCAGCCCAGCACCTAGCCCAAAGGGTTACCCAAGCACACTGGGAGTCAAGACGGCGCTCATCATCCCGGTGGCCTCGGGCAGGTCAATTTCTCCGATGATGTCCCTGCAATTTGACGGACGGATGGGGACGAGGGACTACTTCGTCGAATTCGGCGCTGGTTTTGTCATCGCCACAGATAATGACTACACCTCTAATTCCTTCCGGATAGACGGGGTTTTCGCTGAGCTTGGCGGCAGCTACTACTTGTCCAAGGGAAGTATTGCGCCCTACATTGGCGGCGGTATTTCACCGCGGATCTACAGTTCCAGCATCCGTTCTCCCAGTCCGAGCAGCTACACCTACGACTATTACACCGACGACTCCAGCACGGGCGCCCGCTGCGCTGTCTATGGCCAATTGGGAATCAACTTTACCCGCGATTCTCGCTCCCGCATCTACTCCGAACTCCGCGTTTCTCAGAACGTTATCGGTTTCGAAAATCAGGTCACCAACTCAGCCGATGTCACCGTGAGTACCGGTACCTTCTACCCGACGGAATTCGCATTGCAAGTTGGCATCGGTTGGTAGCCGGGCCAATCGCAGCGATTCTTGTTCCCGCCAGGCTTCGGCCAAGGTTAGACTGGGCGCAATGTGCTTGCGCCTAGGTCCTGCCCACGCCCTGCTTGTGCTCGGCATCGCTGCGCCCAGTTGTCGTGGCACGGCTCCGCAAGCTGAGGTAGCCACCTTGGCCGCGGAATTCGACCCTGACGCAATCTGCGCCCTGCCCGGTTACCGAGCCGGCGTGGTGAATGCGCCCGTCTTCGGGGGAGAGGCGTTTGTCATGGAAGCGGGGCCAACCGATGCTCCCACCGTGGTGCTCGTCCACGGACTTGGGGATAGTGGCGCGCGCGACTTCTATCCGGTGTTGCCGTCGCTAGCGGCGCTCTACCACGTGGTGGCTTTCGACTTGCCGGGGTTCGGTCGCTCGACCCATGGCCACGAGCTTTACTCACCAGCGCGCTACGTCGAGTTCATCCACGCCGTGGTGGGACAGCGTCGCCCAGGACCGTTCAATTTGGTCGGGCATTCCATGGGGGGAGCACTGGCCCTGCTTTATGCAGCTTCATTTCCAATGGATGTCAGCCGGCTGCTATTGCTCGACGTGGCGGGAATCCTTCATCAGAAGGCCTATGCCAACTTCGCGCTTTTCGCCGGATTGGAGAGCGTCCTGGGAGTTCTGGGGACAGTTGGAAAGGACGCTGTCCGGGCATTGATGGCGGAAGCCTCGCGGGAAACTCAACCACTTCAGCCATTCATACCGGGCGCCCCTGACCTGAGGGTATTGCTGCATAACGATTTGCTGCGGGCCACATTTCTCGACAGCCCAAGCCGGATCGCAGCGCTCGCTCTGATTCTCGACGACTTCGGCCCGGCCATCGCGCAGGTGCGCGCTCCCACCTGGATCCTCTGGGGCCGACATGATGCCATCGCATCACAGCGCACTGGACTCGTGCTGCAGGCAAGACTACCCCATGCGCAGTTCTACATACTGGAAGCCTCTGGCCACGATCCGATGCTGTCAGAGCCGGCCGCGGTGTCGCAGCTCATGCTCAGGTGGCTGGGCATGCCGGCGGATCACCCGGCAGTCACGGCTGCGCCCCCTCCGCTTGCACCTTCCGCTCGTGCGGGCCGTTGCGAGAATGAGAGCGGGATTCGCTTCACCGGAGACTATTCCCAGATCGAGATCGTTGGCTGCCGGGGGGTTAGGTTGAAGGACGTCCGGGCTGCTGCCATACTCGTGCGCAATTCAGATGTCGTGATCGAAAATACCCAGGTCAGTGCGCAGGCAACGGCGCTGCAGGTCGTTGGCTCACGTGTTGAAATCACCGCTTGTGACTTCAGTGGAGCCGTCGCCCTGGATAGCGAGGGCAGCGAGATCGATCTAGCTGGAGTCAACCTGCGCGGACAGCGTGCAGGGATCCATGTCTCCGGCTCTTCGCAGATGATCTTTTCCGTCTGCGGTTTGGACAGTCCCCTCAATCACGGCTACCTACACGATGCAGTGGAACTCAATGTGGGAACAGATCTGTGAGGGCAAGCCGGGCGCCATACTGCGCTGCGAGTGTGGTTCGTGTCTTGAGTCGATTCGCCAGTTCCTCACGGATGATCTTCTCCGTCCGCAGGCTGCGAGGTTGTGAGATGAATACGGCTCTTGGATATTCGACGATATGGGTCCGGGTGGCTATCGCGGCCAGCCTAGCCTTGGTGAGCGGGCGGGTCTTCGCGGCTGCAAACGAGCCGGCACGCCTTCGTGTCGCCGGGGCGCTGCTCGACGACGTGGTTCGCGGTTTGCTTCCTGTCATGCTACCCGGATCGGCTGGAGACTCGGGCAAGGCGGGAGGGACAAGTCCAGCGGCGATGCTCACTGAGATGAAGTACTGCGGCGCGACCGAGAAAGGGGCCGGCCGCTTTCGCGGGGTTATTCGCCAAGCAGCGCTCAACTCGGGTGCGCCGTTTCTCCTCTCCGCTCGCGAAGCTTGCCGTCCAAGTCTGGCCGAGCTGGCAAAGCAGGTGAGCAAGGAGCCTGGGCCTGCGGACGGAGCTGCCATTGCGGAGTTCGAGGCCACTTGGAAGCCTTGGGAGTTGAGGCTGGGCCTGTTGCGCTCCATTGTGCTGGCCCCCACCAAGTCCGCGCCCACACCGGAGCTCGACAACCGCCGCAATCTGTGGACCATCTCCACCTCGGATCTTCGCCTGGCCACTGAAGCCGGTGAACCGATCATTCTTCACGCCGCACCCTGGTTTGCCGCCGCCACGATCGAGATTGCGGTGGTGCTCAGCGAAGGCGGGTCGCCAACTCCACCCTCGCCCTCGGGGCGGAGTAGCGCCAGTGCCGCCCTGGTTGCCGGGGCGAACCTTGCCGCGGACCTGCCGGTTGCATTTGCCAACCAGATTCTGCGACGCTTGACCTGGACCCAGCCGCTGGCGATCCCCGTGGATCGTGACGTAATCGACTTGGAAAACCTGACTATGACTCAGGATGGGTTGGGACTGACGATTCGCGGAAACGCAACACCTCGATCGATTCGTGAAACCGTGCGCATGACAATCGCTTTGGATGGGGAGGACCTGCGTGTGACGTCTGTGCGTGCGCAGGGACATATGGAGGATTGCGCGGGGCAAGGGGTCTTCGCGGGAGTGGCCTGCAATCTGCGCAACAGCGCCCGCGACGGCGTTGTGGGAGTGTTGGCTGGGGCGCTGGCCCAAAGATACCAAGGTCAACTGGTGCGCGAGTTGGCCGGCCCGCGGGAGCTTGGGTTCAGCGTGGGCATCCGCAGACTGAAGGCTTGTGGCGATTTGCTGCGGCTAGGCTGCAGCGCAGGCGTGCTATCAGCCGTGGCACGATTCGGAACCGACGTCACCCGGAAGGAAGACGATTCGGCAATGTGATTCCGGCATCCGGAAGAGACGCAGGGGCTGCTATGCGCAATAGGCGCAGGACTGAGAGTTCAAGCCTCTAGATACCGAACTGGAATCCAACCCGCAAGAGCAGGCTGGTGAAATCCAGATGATCGATTGTTGGCTGGGACGACGAGACATATCCCGGCCCGCTGGACACGCCCAGGTTGGCATATCGGAACACCAAGGCCAGGGAAATGCCCTTGGCCCGCGCCGCGCCGAATGACAAATCTGCGCCGAGCGCAAGCTCGAGCCCAACCCCATCGGCGCTGTAACCCTCGAACGAAGCGTACTGGTACGCTATGCCGGGACTGGCGTAGAACCGCGCGACTCCCCCGGTTTCGATGGCGAAATCGAGAGAAAGTCCTGGGGCCAGGGACTGCAGCCAGTAGGTGTGAGAATCCCCGTCCATGACCTCCAAGATCTTGGGCGAAAAGAGGTAAAGCATGTTCGCGCGCAGCCCGAACCAGGGTGTGAAGTAGTAGGCCCCCGAAAAATCTAGCGAGAACAACAGGGCCATCTCCGAGAATCCCGAAACCAATTCCGCATCGCTGGGAATCTGCGCCTGCATGTAGTTGTTGACTTGGGACGGGTGGAAATAGCCGATGCCAAAGTCAAACCTGAACCGCAAGGGGCGGAAGGGAGCTGGGCCTGACGGCACCTCCGGCTCCTCTGCGACCGCTGGCGGGTACGCGGGATACTGCGGGGGATAGCCAGCGCCTGGCGGCGGAGGGTATCCAGGTGGGGGAGGCGGATACGCCATGGGCGGTGGTGGGTACGAAGGCGCCGGAGGCACCGGAGGCACCTCCGGCTGACCCGCGGCCGCAGCGGGTGCGGGCACCGTGTCGCTGTCGGGAGAAGGCTCGGCTGCCAATGCCATCTGCGGCGACGCCATCACGAAAGCGCAGGGAAGGAGTGCAAATACGAAATTCACCCAACCGACGTCCACTGTTCTGAATGTCATGGACGCGTACGCTACCGACCACATCCCGCCCTCGTCAATCGAATTCTGCCGTGGTTACTCGCTCAGTGGGATTCCATTGTCCCGCGCACGCGGGCAACAAGTTCCGAGGTGGTGGCCGCGACGGTCTCTGCGGCGCTGATGATCGCGAGCTGCTGGACCTCGATCGGGTTGTCTGCAGTGGCATCGAAAGACAGACGGTCCGGGGGGAAAACCCGATCGGTTCCCACCAGGCGCAACACCACGATGGGCGCGGCCAGCTGCTGGGCAAGATAGAAGGCCCCCTTTTTGAAAGGGGCGAGCCTGCCGTCGCGACTGCGCGTACCTTCGGGAAAGATGAGCAAGTTGTCGCCCGACCGGAGGCGCCGCTGGACGCGGTTGATCCAAGGGCGGCCTTCGGTGAAGAGGTCCGGGCCAAGAAACCCAGCGCCCAGGAGCAACCAGCCGAAGACCGGCACACGAAAAAAGTCAGGGCGCACGATAGTGATGGTGCCAGGGAGGAGCGATAGCAGGAGCAGCGGATCGAGAAAGGACAGGTGGTTGCACACCACCACGCTGCCGTGGGTGGATCGCAACTGGGACGATTGCGGAACCTGCAGGCGCACGCGCGGAAGCGCGCGCAGCAGGACGGCAATGAACGCCCGCGCGTAGCTGCGCAAAGCCCAGGAGAATCCCCGGCGTCCGCGCAGGATGCCGGCACCCAAGAAGACCAGCCAGTAGCCGGCGATAAATGCACCGAGGAAATAGATCCACAAGGCAACCGTGACAGAAATGGAGAGAACCCGCCCGCGCCTCATTGCGACGGTTCCTGTGCAAGCGCCTGTGCAAGCGAAACGCAGCGCAAACCGCGGCGGCGGGTTTCCTCAAGAATGGCAGGCAGCGCCGCCACGCCGGCTGGCGCGCGTTGACTGCGCTCCGATGCATCATGGAGCAGAACAATGGCGCCTGGGCGCAACCCTGCGACGACTCGGCGAAGCGCAGCCGCGGCCGTGGTACGCGCCAGACCATCCTGAGCGCGCACGCTCCAACCCACCAGGGTCAGTCCGAGTCGACTGGCAACCAGTGCAGTTCGCGGGCTGACGTGGCCAATGGGTGGACGAAAAAGCCGCGGCCGTTGTCCGGTGGCGGCCGACACCGCGCCCTGGGCGCGTTCAACATCGGACGCGATGCGCTCGGGATGGCGGAGCGACAGTAGCCGGTCGTGATAGTCGCCGTGCACGCCAATCTCGTGTCCAGCAGCAGCGATCTCTCGCAACACCTCGGGCGCTGCCAGCGCCTTGCTGCCAAGTACAAAGAACGTGGCATGGGCACCAAAACGGTTCAGTGTCGCCAGAACCTTGCGGGTCGATTCGGGGTTGGGGCCATCGTCGAAGGTCAGGACCACCTCGGCTCGCGGATTGGGTACGCGGCAAAGAACCGGGGCGAACATGGCAAGCCGGGGAATCATCACCCCAGCCAGAATCACGGCCAGGTATCCCGAAAGCACTGCCAAGCCAATCCAGATTGGCGGGACATCAAGCAGCATGAGGGCCGCCGCAGTGGCCGCTACCACCACGGTTGCGCCGAAAAAGAACAGCCGTACCCGTAACATGTTACCCCGTAACAGTTTATCCCACAAAGGGCCGACCTGGCCGCGCTGATACATGCGCTTCATCACTGCTGCCATGCCGGCTTCTCCCGAACCCAAAACCCAATGGCGACGGCCGCGGCTCCGCGCAGAAACCATGTCGTTGATGGTGTCAGGGTGCAGGCCCGCTGGCGAGTAAAAGCGTGGCGCCAGCAAATCGTCGGTTGGGCAAGCAAGATAGCAGTCGAAAGACCACCAAATCCGGCACCCACCACCACGACGCTGCAATTCAAGCGAAGACCTCGATGGCAGTAGCGTACCTGCCCAACAGCAAGAGCAGCAGGCGTTGGCGGCGCAGCGGGATGCTGGCCGTCCCAAAGGGAAGCACGCCTTCAAGCACCGCACGGGCCGCCAGCGCGGTGGCCGTCGCGCTCACACTCGCGTGCTGGCCAAGCCGATCGCGGTACGCCAGCAAGGGACAGGGAGCCAGCACCTCCGTCAATCGTAGAATTTCTCGGTCAGCATTTGCGCCCACCGTCGCGGGAACGCTCACCGCGACGGCGTCATAGCGGTCTAGCGCTGCCTGGGCGGCAAGTCGGGCGCAAAGCTCGAGCGCGGCTGCATTACCGCTGTCCTGCTCGCTGCGGTTCTCGCCCAACCATCGCACACGTGCGCCCGGCGCACCGTCGTCAGGAAGCAGGACCAGGGCAGCACCTCCGTCAGAAGCGAGCGCACCGGTCGCAGCCGCAGGGTCGAAGAGCGGGGAGAGGCGAGCCTCATGGGCTTCGGCGGCCATGACCAGCGCACTTGGCTCCCCGGCTGCCATCCCCAGCGAAGCGCAAAGCAACGCCTGCTCGAACGAGCGATCTCCCGAGGAGAACGTCCAGTTGGGTGCCTGTGCGCCGAGCAGGAGTGCCACCTGACCTGCGGGGGCGTTGTGCACTGAACCGATGAAGTCCATCGGGCTGGAGAACTGGTCCCCGGTTTCGAACAGCTTGCGCAAGAAATCCTGCGTCTCGGCCAGCGGTCCCCACGCCGTCCCGGTGGCAAGCAGGTCAGGCGGCGTGCTCCTGCCACTTGAGCGCAATGCGGTCTGAGCGAGGGCGAGCATCAGGCGCGGCAGCCGCTTGAGGCGGCGAATGAATGCGGCTGGGGCGGCCTTGCTAAAGGCAGCCTCGGGCACGAACCCTGCGACACTTTCTCCCGCGAGCAGAGCTTGCCATGTCTGCCCAAGATCGCCCCGTGCGGTAAGGCAAGCCGCCCCGGCCACCCGCAGGGCCGGCAAAGGCGCTGCCGGTACCTGGGACGTCCCCACCTCAATCGCGGCCGGGTCAGCGGGCGCGCCGCCCAGAACCAGGCAGGCATTATTGCCGCCAAACCCGAAGGAATTCGACAACACGCTGCCAACCTGTGCTCGCGTGGGTTCGCGCACCGGATGGAGTTCCAGCTTCTCGTCGACAGTCTGCAGCCCGGTATTCGCCGGCAGCAGACCGTCGGTGATTGCAATGATCGAAATCACAGCTTCGATGGCGCCCGCGGCTGCCAGGGCGTGTCCAGTCAACCCCTTGGTTGACGACAAGGCGGGTAGCCTGCTGCCAAAGACCTGCCTGATGGCACGGGCCTCGGCGGCATCGTTGTCCGCGGTACCAGTTCCGTGCAGGTTTAGGTAGTCGATGGCCGATGCATCGAGGCCAGCGTCCTGCAAGGCGCGACGCATGGCCAGTGCCGCACCGGTCCCCTCGGGCTGCGGAGTGGTGGCATGGTAGGCGTCGCAACTCATGCCCGTGCCGAGAATCTCAGCGACGATCGCAGGTTGCTTCGGGGCGGATTCGAGCAGGAGGAAGCCGGCCCCCTCCCCCACCGTCATGCCGGCGCGCTGGGCATCGAGCGGCGCCGATCCATGGGGAGCCAGCAACTGGAGTTCGCGAAATCCATGGAAGGTGAGCCGGCACAGGCAGTCCGCTCCGCCCGCCAGCACCCGGCGAGCCTGCCCGGATCGGAGAAGCGCGCTTGCCAAAGACAGCGCAACCGCCGCGCTCGAACATGCTGTCGATACGGTAATAGCTGGCCCGCGAATCCCCAAGGAGGTTGCCAAATGCTCCGCCACGGTGTGAAGGCCGTGAAACCGGTATGCCTCGGGCGATGTGGATCCAGCCTGCAGGGCAAACTCGGTGGTCAGGATGCCACCGGTGGTCGTGCCGAGCACGATCGCATCTGGGGCAGGACCGGTTCCCAGCGCCTGCTTGGCAGCCTGCAAGGCCAGACGGTGGGTTCGCGGCAGGGAATCGGGCAGGGCGAGGTCCAAGCCGGAAACCTGCGCTACCGGCAAGGCCGCACTTTCGCCCGCGGCGGGGAAGACAGTGGGTGGCGCAAACCGCCGCTTGGGCGCCAGCAGAAGTCTGCGCAACTCGGCGACGTTACCCGCACCAGCGCAGATGACGCCTAGTCCAGTGACGAAAACCCGGGGCCGAGCAATCATGGAGACGAAGCGGAGCGATGCTGGCGAATGTACGCGGCGAGCGCGTTGAGAGACGCGAAGGCCTCAATCCCGGCGGCTCGGGTGTCGATCTTGACCCCGTAGTCTTTCTCCATCATGACGACCAGCTCAAGCGTGTCGATGGAGTCGATGCCCAGCCCGGCGCCGATGAGCGGAGCCGCCGGGTCAACCACCTCGGCCGTCGTGTCGAGGCCGAGGGCTTCGACCAGCTTGTGGGCAAGCTCAACCACCAGGGAATCGGTTTGTTCAGTCACCGTGGCTCCTACCGCATTTGGGGATTGGGAAAAGGCAAGGGCAAACCAAGCATTCTTATTACCGGGGAATCGTCTCGGGTCACTTCTTCACCTTACAGCAAGCGATGGAAAATCAAACAGGTGTTCGTGCCACCGAAACCAAAGGCGTTCTTCAGCACGTACTCCTGGTCTGGGTGGGGACGCGTCGTGGTCACGATGTCGAGGTCAATCTCGGGATCGTGACTGAAGTTGATGGTAGGAAGCAGCAGACCAGTTTGCATTCCCTCAAGCGCGAGCATCGATTCAATCACACTGGCCGCACCCATGGCGTGCCCGAGCTGCGACTTGTTGCCGCTTACTGGGGGCACATGGTCTGGGAAAACATCGTGAAGTGCCTCAGCCTCGACCTTGTCGCCCAGGCGCGTGGACGATGCGTGCGCATTCACCGCCGCGATCGCGCTCGGGCGGAGTCCAGATGTCGCAATCGCGTCGGCCATGCACGCGGCAATGGTCGGGCGAAAAGGCGCCACTGGATGGTGCGCATCGGAGGTCAACGACCAGCCGCAAAGTTCGCAAGTGGGGTGGAGCCCATGTGCCTTGGCGAAGTCTGCCGTGGCCATGACCACACAGCCGGCGCCTTCGGAAATGACAAAACCGCGTCGGTCGACCGAGAAGGGCCGGCTGGCCCGTTCGGGGTATCTTGCGTCTTCCTCGGTCTTCGCCCTGAAAGCGCCGTTCATGGTGGAAAAGCCCGCCACGATCGACTCGACCAAAGGAAAATCCACCGCGCCCGCGATCACCAGGTCGGCCCGACCTGCATCCATCAGCATGGCCCCCATTGCCATGGAGGTGCTACCGGTGGCACAGGCGGTGACGGTGGTAATACACGGTCCGGTGGCCCCGGCCAAGATACCGATCTTTCCCGCGATCATGTTCACGCAGGAGTTCGGATTCATGTAGGGCAGGGGAAGCGCGCCGGTGGCCACGAACGCGCGGTCGGCATCCACCAAGGCGTCGAGTCCGCCAATCGCCGTGCTGAAGGTCACCGCCACGCGCGGCGCCAGGGCCGGAGTTATGGTGATTCCCGACTTCTCCAGCGCCCGCTGCACCACCAGCATGCTGTAGCGAAACACCGGCGACTTCCAGTGCGCCATTTCGCGCGGCCGCAAGCACGGCGGACACGGGTCGATTGCCTCGGGATCGAGGTTGACCTGCCCGGCGATGCGGACCGGGAAATCCGGCCGCAGGGGAAAGCGGGTGAGCGGGCCGATGCCGCTCTCGCCCCGCACCGCCCGTTGCCAGGCCTCGGACCAGTTGAGCCCCAGGCAGGAAACCCCATCCCATCCGAGCAGCACCGGTCGCGACTGTGTCATGGCCGGCCTTCGGCTACCACGGGATGAAGCGATACAGCTTGGCGAACATCTCGTAGACCTCGATCCAGTTCTGCAGATCCTGGGACGTGCGCATGTGCGCTCGCTTGTTCACCATGATCCAGCTC
>PMJE01000500.1 GCA_003157315.1 Myxococcales bacterium
CATGAATGCGCCGCTTGAGCTGGGTACACTCGACGGCACCTACCTTACCTGCCCCATGCATTGTGCACAGTTCGACGTAACCACCGGCGAGGCCATTTCGGGCCCGGTACCGTCGGATCTTGGCCATGAAGCCTTGCCGCCCAGGTTGGGCGTATACATGCAGAACATTGCCATGTTGATGAAGGACGTACGGACTGAATCCATGCACGCCTATGGGACAAGGCTCGAAGCAGGCTGGGTCGAGATTGTTCTTTGCGCGGGCGCTCCGGAGCCGCTTGCCGAAACCGGCGGTATCAGCAAGGTCCTACCGAAGGTGTGATTAGCCATGCCACCCATCCAATCGGCGTCCGCAACAGCCCGCAACAAGAACATCAAGGCCGAGATGGCAGCGGGCAAGCCACGCAAACCAGCCGTGGCAATTGCCTACGCGATTCAGCGTGGAGCGGAGGCGAAAGGAAGAAACGGCATCACTTATCAAAGCGTCAACCGGTATAATCGCCAACTCCTGAAGACTTTCGAGCGTCACAGCGACAGGCAGGTCGCAACGGTGTTTTGAAGGCGCCGCGTCCTGTTTCGCAAACATAGTACGCCCCAATTAAGAGACAGCAATGTGAAGGGCATCCTTAATGCAAAAGCGCGAACCAGGAACAAGTAATCTGGAAGTCTCGGCTAACCCCGCAGTTGCCAGCCGCCGCAGATTCCTTGCCATAGGGCTGGGAATGACCGCAGCGTCGTGTTTGGCTCATTCGCGCTTGGGAGGCAAACTGAGCCAATCCTCGGACAGTAGTTCGAACCCCGCGCGCCTACCGCAGGACAAACTCCGCTCCCCTGTGTTCTTCACGAAGGACATCAACGCCAACGGATTGCTGGAAATGTATTCTAGAATCAACGAGGGCATAACAGGCAAGGTCGCTATCAAGCTGCACACCGGCGAGCCGCATGGCCCCAATATACTGCCGCGAGACATGGTGAAGGCCCTACAGCAGCGGATACCCAACAGCAATCTGGTGGAAACCAATACTTTCTATAAGGGCAAGAGATATACTACGGCTGATCATCGCGAAACCATCAAGATCAACGGCTGGGATTTCTGCCCGGTGGACATTATGGACGAGGGCGGTGTGGTGATGATTCCCGTTCAAGGCGGGAGGCATTTCAAGGAGATGTCGGTTGGCAAGCATATGCTGGATTACGACTCGATGGTGGTGCTGACCCATTTCAAAGGGCACGCCATGGGCGGATACGGCGGCTCGTTGAAGAATATTGCCATCGGTTGTGCGGACGGCCGGATCGGCAAGAAGATGGTCCACGCTGCCCAGGACAATGAGGATCTCGAGAGCTGGCTTAAGGGAGAGCCTTTTCAGGAGAACATCGTGGAGTCGGCAAAAGCGACCATGGACCATTTCGGCAAGCGGATCGTTTATATAAATGTGCTGCGCAATATGTCCGTGGACTGCGACTGCGCTGGCGTAAGCGCGGCGCCGGTTAAGGCGCGGGACCTGGGCATCCTGGCTTCCACTGACATCCTGGCAGTAGAACAAGCTTCCATCGACATGGTGTATAAGCTGCCCGAAGCGGAACTTCACGACCTTAAAGAACGCATTGAATCCCGGAAGGGCCTGCGCCAGCTGTCATACATGAAAGAGATGAAGATGGGCAATGATCAGTATGAGCTGATTACGCTTTCATCACATAGGGGATAGGAGCATCATTTGGCCAAGCCGATGCTCGGCCAGATCCGGACGCAATTCATGCACGCAATGACGCTAAAGAGGATCGGGGCTCCCCTCGAATGGACGGAGCTGCGCGATCGGCAGCCCGGACCGGGCGAGATTCGCATCAAGGTGGCCGCCTGCGGCGTCTGCCGCACGGATCTGCACGTCGTGGATGGCGAACTCCCCAATCCCACAGTGCCGATCATTCCTGGCCACGAAATCGTTGGGCGGATCGATGCAATCGGGGCTGGCGTCGTGGGGCTGAACATCGGCGCGCGCGTTGGTATTCCATGGCTCGCCCGCACCTGTGGCGTTTGCCGCTATTGCATGGGCGGCCAGGAGAATCTTTGTGACCATCCACTCTTTACCGGCTATACGCGTGACGGCGGTTTCGCCACCTCGACCATTGCCGATGCACGCTTTGCCTTTCCCTTGGGCGAAGTCGGCAGCGACGTAGAGCTGGCCCCTTTGCTGTGCGCCGGGCTTATTGGTTGGCGCTCGTTGGTGATTGCAGGCGACGGCAAGAAGCTGGGACTCTACGGTTTCGGCGCCGCAGCTCACATCGTGGCACAGGTGGCGAAGTGGCAAGGGCGATCGGTGTTTGCCTTCACGCGGCCGGGAGACGTCGCTACTCAAACCTTTGCCCAGCGCTTGGGCGCGGCCTGGGCTGGCGGATCTGACCAGTCACCACCCGAGCCGCTCGACGCCGCCATCATTTTTGCGCCTGTGGGTACTCTGGTGCCGCTGGCCCTGAAAGCGGTCCGCAAGGGCGGTCGCGTTGTTTGCGCCGGCATTCATATGAGCGACATCCCGAGTTTTTCCTATCGGCTGCTATGGGAAGAGCGGCAGCTTGTGTCGGTCGCCAATCTTTCAAGGACGGATGGAATCGACTTTCTCCGCTTGGCCCCGAGGATCGGCATTGCCACCAAGACGACGCAGTATCCACTCATCCAGGCTAACCAGGCTCTTGCCGATCTCCGCTCTGGTCGGTTCGAAGGTGCGGCCGTTCTAGTGGCGTGAGCCCACAGGCGTAGGGCCGTTCGATCGGCACAATCGATGCAGGGCATTGGTCAATGGACAAAATACAAGAACTCTTTCAACCATTCCGATTGAGGTCACTTGAACTCAAGAACCGGATCGTCATGGCGCCCATGACGCGCTCGTTTTCCCCTGGAGGCGTACCGGCTTCGAATGTGGCCGACTATTACGTCCGTCGCGCGAAAGACGAGGTCGGCCTCATTGTGTCAGAGGGCACCGTGGTGAATCGCCCCGCCTCTTCAAATGATGCGGACATTCCGCACTTCTACGGCGAAAAGCCACTCAGCGGATGGAAGGCCGTGATTGACAGAGTGCATGCGGCGGGTGGCCTCATGGCACCGCAACTCTGGCATATGGGCGTGGTCGCGCCCAAGGATACCGGATGGCTGCCGCCTGCCTATTTTGAAGGACCGTCAGGCTATGTCGCACCCGGAAGGATCGGCGGCGTCGCGATGACAGAGTCCGACATCGCTGAAACGATACAGGCGTTTGCGCAAGCCGCGGCGGAATCAAGGGCACTCGGATTCGATGCGGTCGAGATTCACGGGGCACATGGCTATCTGATCGACCAGTTCTTCTGGCATCCCACCAACCAACGCACCGATGGTTACGGCGGTAGAACTTTGGCCGAACGCGCCCGATTCGCTGTGGAACTGATTCGAGCCGTGCGTAAGGCCGTCGGTCCTGTTTTTCCTATCGGCCTTCGGATCTCGCAATGGAAGCTGCAGGATTTCACAGCAAAGCTGGCGACCACGCCCCAGGAGATGGAAGCATGGCTGGTTCCTTTGGCGGGGGCGGGGGTTGATGTTTTCCATTGTTCGCAGCGCCGGTTCTGGGAGCCCGAGTTCACCGGCTCTGATCTGAACTTCGCCGGATGGGCCAAGAAACTGACCGGAAAGAGCACCATCACGGTGGGCTCAATCGGACTTTCAGGAGACTTCTTGAACGCCTTCCGAGGAGAATCCTCGACTCCCAGCGCACTAGATGAACTCTTGCGTCGCTATGACCGGGGAGATTTTGACCTGGTGGCAGTAGGCCGCGCCCTGCTCGCCGACGCCGGGTGGGCACAAAAGATCCATGAAGGGCGCTCCAGTGAATTGGTTGGCTTCAACAAAGAAGCGCTGGCCACTCTTTCGTAATCTTTATCCGCCACCGCTCAGTAAATGCATTCCACGGACGAAAGGAACCACTCATGAAGCTCCTTGTGCTCTTCTATTCCACCTACGGCCATATCTATCGTCTCGCGCAGGCGATCGCTGACGGTGCTCGCGAAGTCCCTGGCGTAGACGTCGTGATCAAGCGCGTTGCCGAAACCCTGTCCGCCGAGGCAATCAAATCCATGGGGGCAACCGAGGCGCAGAA
>PMJE01000515.1 GCA_003157315.1 Myxococcales bacterium
CGCGGGTTCTGTCCGAGCTGTGGCGGCCGGCGCAGGAATGCGGGCGCGTTGAATCTGCCAGACCACGTTCTGCCCGACACTCCGCTCCGTCACTGGGTCCTGACCATGCCGTTTCCCCTCGGCAGGTGCAGCGCTCAATGCCGTCACAGTCCGCCGAACGTACCCAGCATGGCCAATCCTTGGCCGCCATGGCCCATGGGCACTGGCATCAGCTGGGCGCGCACACTATCGGTAAGGACGAGCTTCTTCCAAGGCATGGCAATCCCCAAGGTGACAAGGAGGGCGCCGGCGGTTTGGGAGAAGCCGTCGATAATCAGCATAACCCTCCACATAGCCACGTCAGTCTTGGCGTCAGTGTCCGAGCAGTAAAAACTGCTGTAGCTCGAAGACGAACAAGGCGTGTAATCGTGCACGGTTCCCAGCGCGATCCAGGGCCCCAACACCGGGATGAAGAGCAGGCTGGGCTTGAATGGCACCCCGTTCGAGCTTGAGTCGTATTCGTAGGACTCCTGGGTCACAGCCCCAGGGATAATCGAGATGACGTAGGAGATTCCGAACATGATGCTGCCGGGAATCACCAATCCCTTGCGGATACCGCTTGCCAGGCGATATCCAGGCGGGATGGGCTTGTTCGGCTCGTATTCCATGTACGTCGGGCGCATCTCGGGCTCCGGAGCCGCTGGAGGATAGTAGTAGGGCATTGGATAGGTCGGGGCAGGATACGGGTAGGGCGCGTATCCCGGTGCAGGCGGGTACCCGCCTGGCGAGGGTTGCGAATACGCCCCGGGGGTCTGGGGTGGATAGGAGGGCGTTGGCGTGGTCTGACCAACGGCGGGTTGGCCGGCTCCAGCCTGGCCGGTTCCCTGGGCCAAGAATCGCGGCACCGCCAAGCGCATCTTCAAATCGGGAAATGTCTGGTCGCTGGTGGTCGGCGCAGCCTGCGCCGAGGACGTCAGCAGAAGGCCGGCGGAAGCTGCTACTAGAGAACTCCCCAATCGCGTGCCCATCATGGCAGTCTCCTTGTGGGTTTCAGTTCGGCCCTAGAACCGCAGCAAAACGGAGCCATGATACGCAGTCGTTTCCGTAGTGTCCAGAGAATGATCGCGGCGTGATCGCGGCGATTCTCGCATGGATTTGGCGTGGACGCGCAAGCGAAACAAGCGGGGTTCTGTATCGGCAGGTAAGCGCGCCGATGGAAAAAATCTCGATGCTGTCAAACCGCCCACACCGAAGGGCCTCCAAGTGTCCACGTGACTACCCTCGGTCGGCTTGCGGCGTTTCACCCGCCAAGAAAGGACTCTTCAAACCCCTGCCACTGCTCGGGGTGCGCCTTCACCATTTCGTGCAGCCGCTGTAGGTAGAACGAGGCCGCCTGCTCCATGCCCCGCTGGCGATCACCGCGATTGGCCGCCGTCAGCGCGATTGGACCGTCGCAGGTGAAGCGGTAGTAGCGCGGCCCCATCTTCAAAGCGAAGACCACGAGTAGCGGCGCACCACTGGCCAGCGCGAGCGCGAAGGGCGCCGCCGCGACCGCCGCCGTGCGGCCCAGAAATGGTAGGCGCAACCTGCGGGCGTCGCCGTGGGCGCGATCACCGGCGAGCGAGACGATGCCGCCCCGGCGCAGAACCTGGACTGCCTGCAGGATGTCGAAGGCATGTCCCCGTCCGCCTGGAACGGTCACCACGTCCAGCCCCGCGGAACGCAGGTCCTCGTCAACGCCGGCGCGAGTGCCGCCGCCCTCTGGCCCACCCATGACCAAGGTCATCCCTTCCTGCCACTTGGCGAAAACCCGCGCGCCAATCTCCCAACGGCCGAAGTGCGACATAATCAGAATGGCGCCCCGCCCCGCCGCCCTGGCCTCGGTTATGCGCTGCTCGCCGTCCCTTTCGAAACGCACGTCGCTGCGCCGCTCGATTTCCAGGCGCTCGTAGTAGAGACTCGCGAAGTCCTGGTACTGGCGCCAGGCACAAACAAGCGCATGCAGCACAGATCGCTCGGGGAAGAGCGCACGATAAAAGCGCACGCTGCGGCCGAGCCGCCTCGGCAGCAGAATGAAGTATCCCGCAGCGACGATCGCGGCCGTGACCCGCACAAGCTGTAGACCCCCGAATCGCGAAAGCCGGGCCAAGAACCTGTAGACCCATTCGATCACGATTCCACCACACCGCCCGCGGTTGGTGCGGCGAGGGCGATGTGCTGGATGTCCGACGGTGCCAGCTCGGCGTCGCGTAGGGCCGCGTTGACGGCGATACAGATCCCCTCGGGATCGGAGTTGGTCGGGTGGGTACTGTTGCAGCCCTGGCCGTAGCCAATACTGTATTTGCGCGGGATCTCGCTGACGTCGATTCCGTCGCAGGGCGCACCCACGCGCGTACGCAGGCCGTCGAGCGATCTCCATCCCGGCATGGCGCGCACGCCGCTCTTGCCCGCGAGAAGGCCGTCGCGCAGCGCCGCGAGCGTGTGCCCTATCGGCGAGCGCAGGCCGATTCCCGTGACGACGACGCGCTTTCCTCTACACATGTGGAGAGGGAGAATGCCAGGAAGAAGGTGCCCCTGTCACGCCTCTTGCGCGAGTGCGCTAGAAGTACTTCGCGTGCATCACGACCGACACCGGGCCGGCCGGTATGCTCAAGACGGCGGCGGCGAACGTCGGCGGGCCTAGTTTTCCCATGGCGTCCTTCGAGAAGCCGAAGCCCTCGGTGGGAATGCCAAGGAGATTGGTGTCCAGCTTGCCGTTGCCATTCTCATCTTGAAAGAACGCGATGGCGTACTTGCCTGGTACGACGTTTTCGAACACCGCGAGGGCCCCACGATTCCGCGACCGTACCTGGGCGCCGACGACTTGCCCCTTCTTCTCGTCGAATGCACGCTTGTTGTCGTAAAGCGCGACGTAGATCGTTCCTCGGTCATGGCGAAGGCTTTCGATTCGCACCGTGATGGTGCTTCGTGCTTGTCCAGCCGGGGTACCCGAGGCAGCGGGCACGGAGGCTGGCTTTGCTGCTCTGCCGGCGTCGGCTGATGGCGCCGGCAGGGGATCTGCCGCGAGTTGGGAAGCCTGGGACACCATGGCAGCAGCGATGAGGCAAACGATCCTGCGTCTAGCTCTCAGCATGCCCAATACCTCCACGAGGAGGGACCGAGGCATTCTGTGATCGCCTCGGCGCTATCCTCCTATTCCCGGTCGCTCCGTAGAGAATCCGCATGGTGATGAGCATATGCTAGCCAGAGAAAGTCGGAAGGAATGACCTGCACAAAATCTTCATGCTGGACTTAGACCCTGGCCTGCCGGGCACCCTCCTGCTCTTCGCCTAATAGCGTCACCGTAGGCCTGCCAGAGGGCGGCCTGCGCTAGCCGACTTTGGGACCTGCGAGCGAACGGCCGAAGCGCTCGCCGACAAGATCCCGACGGCGCGCCACATGGGTTCCGTC
>PMJE01000008.1 GCA_003157315.1 Myxococcales bacterium
GTTCTTCCGCGACAAGACCAACCTGGCCATCATCGGCTTCTTCGTGGTGGCCTGTCTCAACGCGGTTTGGGTCACGCTCTCGGTCTCCAGCAACTACGTACCGCGCGTTACCATTGTCATGACCCTGCTGATGACCAGCGCCAGCCTCCTGCTGCTCATTCCCTACTTCGCTTACGTGTTCGACTTCCTCGACCCCGGCAAGGTGATCGTGCGCATCGGCCAGAGTGTCTTCGACGCGGCTTTGGGCCGACGGATGGGACGCAAAGTTGCGCATGACCTGGCCGCTCGCCAGGCCATCAGCATCGCGGCCATGGAGCATCTTTCCGACGTGGCCGTCAACGCCGTGGCTCAGAAGGATAAGATCCTCGCCTCCCACGCCACGGCCGCGTTGCGCACGGCGGTGGTTCGCTACCAGCCGCACAAGGCAAGCCTGCCCGCCGAATGGTTCGCCATTGGCCCGCGCATTCGTAGCAACCCCGACTTCATCGCCATGGAGCCCGAGTCTTTGCGCGAGCTGGAGCGCGAACAACTCTGGTTCGAATGGAAGGTGCTGCGCCACTTGCGCAGCGTGTTTGCCGAGTCGCTGAATCATCTGCCCGAGATGGCCCATGTGGTGGCGATTGAAAGCCGTTACGTGGGCGAGGCGGCATTGCAACGCGATGACCGCGCCGTGGTCGCGACGGTGGTGAAGTACTTCAACACCTACTTGCGCGGGGCAATCAACAGCCACGATGTGCGGGCCTGCTACAACATCCTCAACCAGTACCGCCTGCTGGCCGAGCTGCTACTCCGGCAAGGCTGGACCGATCTGGTGCTGGCGATTGCGCAGTACCTTGCATACTACGGCCAGGTCGCCCGCGGCGCCGGTATGGGATTTGTCACTGAGACCTCGGCCCACGATCTGGGCGCGCTATGCGAGCGCGCCTTCGAGCTTGTTTCTCCGGCGCACGACACAATGCTGGGGATCTTTCTTGAGGTCGACAGAGAGCCCGAGACCAAGTCTGACGAGAAGGCCTTGCGCGGAGTGCGCAAGGCTCAGGTCAAGCTGGCCACCTATTACCTGGTCCACGGGGCCGATGGCCACGCGCAGCGCATCTGTGACGACATGCGCTCTGAGAGCCCCGAGCGTCTCAATTCGATCCGCACCGAAATGCTGCGCATCCACGCCAAGGACTTCTGGGAAGTCACCGACCGCGGCGTGAATTTTGACTACCTGGACGAATCCTGCAGGGAAAAGCTTGACCAGTTCTTCGATGGTCTAAGTTTGAGGTAGACTTGGGCTCCAAGGACGATGCACCGATGACGGCCGACCTGGGCATTTCCCCCGACGACTCTGCTGAGGACGCCAGTTCGAGCGGCGAGCGCTTCGGGTTCGCGCTCAGCACCGAGAGCCCGCGCATTCTGGTGGTCGACGACGAACGCGTCATCCGCGAAATGCTGTCGGATTTCCTCGGTCTCGAGGGCTACGTGGTCCGCACCGTGGAGGACGGGGTNNTGGGCATTCCGGTTCTCACCGTGATCATGACCGGATTCGGCACGGTGGAGACCGCCATCGAAGCGATGAAGCACGGGGCCTACGACTACGTGCTCAAGCCCTTCCGCGTCGAAGAGGTGGTGCACACGGTTCAACGCGGGCTCGACCGCCAGCGCCTGCAGCACGAGAACCTGCGCCTCAAGGACGCCCTGTCCATCTACAAGATCAGCGAGGCCATCGCGACCTCGCTCTCGGTCGAGCGGGTGCTTGATCTGGTGCTCGATTCCGTGCTCGATGCGGTCAATGCCGACGTGGCCAATCTGCTGCTGGAAAGGCCCCAGGCTGACCGCCACCCCGGGGAGCCGCCGGGGCCGTTTGTCGAGCACGCGCGCAAGGTCTCGCCGCGCTTCGGCCCGGCCGATAGGGCGCCATCCCTCAACTTCGCCGAGGTCTTGCCCATATTTCAAGAGGACAAGCCACTGCTCGCGCATGGTGCTCGCGCACACCGCTTCTTGCTCGGTCCACCCGAGAAGCGCTTGGTGAGCTTCTGTTCCATCCCGCTCAAGCTCAAGGGCCGCATCATCGGCATGCTGAGCGCGTACAGCTACAGCAAGGGCGCCAAGTTCAGCGAGGGCCAGCGCAAGATGCTCTACGTGCTCGGCAGTCGCGCGGCGGTGTCCATCGAGAACGCGCGCCTGTATGAGAGCCTGGTCGATACCAACAAGGACCTCAGCCTGGCCAACGTGTCGCTGGAGGAGAACTTCCGCCAGACCATCATCGGCTTTGCCCACGCCCTGGAAGAGTCCGACCGCTACACCCGCGGCCATTCCGAGCGCGTGTCGACTTACTCGCGCCTCATCGCGGTGGGCATGCGCATGCCCGAGGTGCAAATTGAGACCATCGTAAAGGTCGGTCTACTGCATGACGTGGGCAAGATCGGCATCCGCAACGATCGGCTCAACAAGCCCGGCAAGCTCACCCCGGAGGAGCTGGCCATGTTTCGCTCACACCCGGCCAAGGGCAAGCGCATCCTCGAGCCGATTCCTTTCATGCGTGACATCGTGCCTGGCTGCTACTGCCACCATGAGGCGTGGGATGGCTCTGGCTATCCCCAGGGCCTGCGCGCCGACGGGATCCCGCTCATCGGCCGCATCGTGGCAGTGGCCGACGCCTACGACGCCATGACCACTGATCGCGCCTATCGGCAGGCCCTGCCCCATGTGATCGCTTGCGGCGAGCTTGAACGCTGCAGCGGCACCCAGTTCGACCCGGAGATCGTCCGCGTCTTCCTGGCCCACATCGAAGAGTACAGAAAGATCGAACTTCTCGCCGGCCACAGCGCCCCGCGCTGATCCTGCTAACTGCTTTGGCTATCGCGAAACTAGGTTGGCCGGCGCAAAGCCAAAGCCATCGCCCCGAGACAAATTGCCATACCCAAAGCCGCCCACGCCGGTGCCATGGGCAGGCGAGGTGGCTCCGCCCGCACCAGGATCTTCTGCGCGTGGCTTGGCACAATGACCCCGGTCAGTGCGCCGTAGGCCGGGAAAACCGGAACCGCGGGGCGCTGGCCGTCGGCCAGCACAGCGGTCGCACGCAGATCCTCGGTGAAGTTCATCGCCAAGGTGAGGGGGCAGGCTGCGTCGGTGGTGACCTCGGCGGTGAACTCGTGGCCACGGCGCGACGCCTGCACCTGAATGACCCGAGCCTGGGCACATTTGCTGTCAGCTTCGTATTCAGATGGGGCACGCTTGGTCAGCCCGTCGGAATCGACCAGCCACATGACCTGACCCATCCGCTCGCGCAAGGCTTTCCCGGGACCGAGAAGCGCGTCCGCCAGGCTGTCGAGGGTGGGCAGACGAGAGAGGGAGGCACTGAACCAAGCTGGTCCTGCCGTGGGGCCCAACGAGCTGAGCGTCATTGAGCCGCCGGGCGCCGAAGCCAAGACCCAGCCCACGTTGTAAAGTTGTCTCATCACGGGGAATGCCGCGTCGCTGGTGGGCAGTTCAAAAAGCGCCGCGGTGGGCAAGTATGGAGTCTTCAGCAAGGCGAAGCACAACGCTGCGAAACGCCGTGCAGGCACCGTATAGCCACTGATGCTCGAAAGGCCAGCGGCAAAGGCCGTGTTGACCGTGAACTCCGCAACCTCCCCATCCACCCGAATCCGCGTGAGCGGCGACTCGAGATCGGGTTTCACCCGGCGCACCTCATTCCCTAGACGATCCGCAGCGGAAAGGAGCGGTCGGACGTCCTTGAGAGGTAGCAGTCTCTCCTTGAACGCAGCGACTCCGCAGATGGCCAGCACCAACAGCACCGCCCCGGCCGGCGCTCCCCGCTTCCATCGCAGACGCAGCACCACCAGCGCGAGTGCCAGACACCAGATCGCTACCTCGCGCACGCTTGCTGGCAGGAAGAACAGCCCGAGTGCGACCAGCACCGCCGCAGCGACAGCCGGCCAGCGCTGCGCTGGCTTTGCTAGCTTCTCCGTGCCACGCCCGCGGCCTGAGCGAGTCGGCCGTGATGGTGCAGCGGCAGGCACCTCGGGAGTTCCCCTTCGGTGCTGGACCAGAGCCGCGGCGACCAGCATGGGCAGCACCAACAGCCAGGGCAGTACAGCCCGGTTGGGCACGCGAAAGCTCCGAAGTGGTGGAATGATCGCCAACAGGGTGCGGGACACGAATGTGATGTCCATGCTGAACCCGATGATCGCGATCAGGCTGAGCCCGAGACCCACGGCC
>PMJE01000491.1 GCA_003157315.1 Myxococcales bacterium
GCCCGATCCGCCTTCGCGTTCCCGGTCATCACGAACCGGGTGTTTCCGGCCTGGCTATCCTGGGAATGGCAGTTCTCACAGTGGGACTGCAAGACGGGGTAAACGTCGTTCTCGAACACAGGAAGATCGCTCGGTCCGTCAGGAGACGCGTCAGGCGGCGGTCCACGCCCAAAATCTGCGCAAGCCCCGGCGAGCAAGATCGCAGACAGAAGGCAAAGAAGCACGCTGATCGCGTGGGGAGCCCGCCNNGCGGGAGGGTTTGGGAACCCTTTCAGGGTTCCCATCTGATCAGAACCCATACATCACCATGAACCGCAGAAAGTCGTTGGCGGTTTCGTCCACCTTCTCGAGGTTAAAGTAGTAGCCCAGGCTGAAAGTAGCGCCGGCATACTCCGCAACCAACGTCAGATTGTGGTGCGAACCATCGGCGGCGCTGGCGCGTTCCGAATCGTAGGACAATCCTTTGTGGTTATTGAAAGTCATGAGGCCGCTGCGCGCCTGCAGATAGAGCCAGCTGGTCGCGTAGACGCGCAACCATAGGTAGTCGGCAAAATCGTAGTAGGCGCCGGCGTCGGGTATGGCATCGAGCGTGCCGTAGCTGCTGTCGGCCGAGATATGGGCGCGCAACAGGCCCACCCCCAGCGCCAGTCGGTTCACCACCGGCCATTCCGGACGCCAGATCGCCAGGTCAACCGCCTGCATGAGCAGGCTGCGGCCAAACCGCAGTGCATTCCAGTAGAGCGAGTACCACAGTGTCACCGGCCCGCGCGCCAGGGACACGCGATCGCCTATTGCCACGCGCGCGCCGTCGTACGCTTGCAGATCGTTCTGCATGCTCAGGGTGCTGTCGCGTGCGGAGAGATCGAAGCCCTGTACCAGGTAGAGATCGTCAGCCAATGAGAACCCTCTCAACCTGGCCGTCGCGCGCAAGCTGACGCCGAAAGATGACCACACCACGGGCAGCAGTTTCTGGTCTATCGCGCTCAGTCCGCCGTAGTTCTTGTGAAAGACCGGATCAGGCCCGAACGGCACCAGGATCTTGCCCGCGCGCGCAGACAGGCGAAAGGAGCCCTTCCGCCACAAGCGCGCGGTCAGCTCGTAGAAGTACTGGTTGATGACCTCGGCGTTTAGCCCGACGGGGATGTCGTCACCCTGGCGGGTCAGAAACAAGAAGTGGTGGTAGTTGCGAAAGGCGTTCTGGCCGCTCGTCAGACCGCCGTCCATTCCCACGCGCTCGTAGCTGGCATCGAAGAGCCCGCCGATGCGGATGCCTCCGGGCAGAAGCAGGGGAGATTCATGCGCGTGTTCCGCCTCGGTCTCCGCCTTGGGCGGTGGCGGTTCCTGCACAGTCTTCTCAGTGCCCTCTCCCCTGCACTGCGCGTTCTCAGCCGCGTGTGGCTGCGCCGACAAATCCGCTCCCTGAGCCGTGGCCACGGCACCGCCCACAAAAACCAAGACCAGTGTGATGCGCAAGCGACTCATCATCATTTCGCGTGGCAGGTCGAACGGCAGGTCGCGCGTGCCCCGCTCGCCGGAGGTGCACTCTGGCCGTTGTGGCAGGCGCCGCAGAACCTCCCCTCGTCCATCTCGTCGTGAGTGAAGCCCTTGCGCGCCTTGGGAAAGATGGCTGGATGGCAAACGAAACACTGATATTCGTCGTGTTGCCAGTGGGAGAAAAGCCCAGGGTCAGCTGGATCGGCCACGCCGTGCGATTTGGCGATAGGGACGCGCACCACCACCGGCATGGCGATCCCCGCGGCCGATGCAAGCACGGCCGCCCCTGCGACAACGAGCGACCACTTGCCTAACATCAGAGCAGAGTGTATCGCAAGAATTGGGCTACTCGTCCAGCGAATCAGCTACGCTGCAGAAACGATCTTCCACCGCACGGAAAGCCTCGACCAGCACGGGGTCGAGATAGCTGCCACTCCGGTGATAGATGGCGGCACAGCACTCCGCGTGCGGCAGGGCGGGTTTGTAGAAGCGTCTCGATCGCGCCGCATCGTACGAATCCGCCACCGCCATAATCCGCGCCGACAGGGGAATGGCCGTGCCGGCCAACCCGTTGGGATACCCGGTGCCGTCCCAACGCTCGTGATGCGAGCGCGCGATCTCGATACCCAAGCGCACGAATCCATTCTTGGGATAGGCTTTCTGCACCTCTTGCAAGGTCTGCGCCCCCAGGGTGGTGTGCGATTTCATCTCGTCGAATTCCGCCGGCGTGAGTGGACCGGGCTTGAGCAGGATGCTGTCCCGGATGGCGACCTTGCCGATGTCGTGCAGCGGGCTAGCGCGAAAGATGTTCTCGATGAAGGCCTCGTTCACCCTATCCCGGCCGTTGGGCTGCTCACGCAGTTGGCTAGCGAGAAGCCGACAGTAAATCTGGACGCGTTCGATGTGCTTGCCGGTTCCCTTGTCGCGCGACTCGGCTAGGCGGGCCAGCGCAACGATGGTGGCCATCTGGGAATCAGAGATCTCACGCACCTGCTCCTCGACCCGGTCCTGCAACTGTCGATTGTGCGCCTCAAGCTGGACCTGCAGCCGCCGCAGGCGCAGGTGGATTTCCACCCGGGCCCGGACTTCCTCGAACTGGAAGGGCTTGGTCACATAGTCCACCCCGCCCGCCTCGAAGGCCCGGACCTTGTCCAGGGTTTCGCCCAGCGCCGACAGGAAAACCACCGGGATCTCGCGCAGTCTATCGTCCTGCTTCAGTCGCCGACAGACCTCATAGCCGTCCATCTCCGGCATCATG
>PMJE01000627.1:0-3230 GCA_003157315.1 Myxococcales bacterium
GCGGGAGGGTTTGGGAACCCTTTCAGGGTTCCCATGTCATGGACCAGCGGCCACGGGTGTTTAATACTGCGCTGGTGAGCGAAACCGACAAACCAGCCTGCGCGCCTGAGGGCCGCGTCGTGGCCCTGCCCCGCTACCGCGCCCAGCTCGACCGCGGCCGTCGCAGCCGGCGTGCCGACGCGCTCCTTGCGGGAGCCGATCCGGTCAGCGCCATTCGCGCCCTACCGCCCGACGAGTTCTTCTACGTTCTGCACGAGCTGGGCTTCCCAGAGGCCCTTGACATCATGGTGCACGGCACGGCCGAGCAGGTGCAAGGCGCACTTGACCTCGCCATCTGGGATCGCGACCAAATCTCAACCGAACGCGCCGACGAGTGGCTGGCCGCCATGGCGGAAGTTCCCTACGAAACCGTAGCCGCCTGGGCGAGAGGCCTTGATGTCGAGTTGCTCGCCTTGCTTCTTCGCCAGCGGGCTCGCATTTACGACCTATCGCTCGAGGAACCGCCTGACGAGCCCGAGGGCATTCTCTTTGACACGCCGGATCGCCTGTTCACGCTAGAGTTGCTCGGCGATGAGCAGACCCAGCGGACAACTCAGCACCTGGTAGAGAACCTCTATCGCGCCGACCAATTCATGATGCGCCGGCTGCTGGTTGGCATGCGCTCGGAAATCGACGTGGAATTGGAGGAAACGGCCTTGCGCTGGCGATCCGGGCGGATGGCCGACCTGGGTTTCGTGGATTTCTACCAAGCGCTCGAGGTCTATCGCGAACTGGATCCGGCCAGCGTGCACCTGGAACCAAGCCCGGTCGCTTCAACCCGGCCGCCCGACGAATCAGCCGCAGACAGCCATCTGCGCCTGCCGGTCGTCATGGCCGACCGCCTCGCAGGCGCGACACCGTTCGCCCGCGCCGTGGCAGGTCTGACGTCAGCGGCGGAGGTGGCAGACTTGCACTTTGCCCTGGTGGCGCTGTGCAACCGGGTGTTGTCCGCAGACCGGGTCTCGCCGGGAGACGATTCAACGGTTGCCGCCGTGCTTGCGCGCGTGGCGGCTACGCTCGACCTGGCGGTGGAGTTTCTCAGCCGAGGAGACGATGCCGCCGCCGTGGCGGCCGTGCGCCACGTGTCCTTGACCAAGCTCTTCCGTCTGAGCGTCAGCCTGATAGGCAAGCTGCACAAACTCGCACGGTCGCTGGTCCGCGACAGCCCCTTCGCCCCACTTCGGCCGGCCATCGACCTGTGGGAGCCTGAAGACGCCGAGGTCATCGACGCCTTGGTCAAGTTGCGTCCTCTGTATCCATGCATGCTCGACAGCCCGCCCAACGCGAGCGAGCGTCCCTTCGCCAGCCTCCGTGATCTGGCCACGGCCACGGCCGCCATCGAGCGAGCCGGAGCAGCCCTGGCCCTGGTGGTGGGACTGGGGGTGCGGCCCGAACATATTTCGCCTGAGCGATTGGACGTCATGGACGTCGCCGATCCCGCCGCTATCGACAACGGCCTGCTGGCCCGCACCGTTCTGGTGCAACGCCTGCTGGGACGAGGGCCAGGCCCTGTCGAACCCTTGTCATCCAAGGCGATATCGTCATTCAAGAAACAGTTTACCTCCAGCACACAACACATTGAAACTATGGCAAAATCTGCCGCGTCGATTCTGCAATCCGCCTCCCCTGGGGGACGCTTTTCGACAGCCACAGAAGCCGTCGCCACCCGCTGGCTGCACAGCCTTGCGCCGCTTGGACCGGTCCTGACTGCGGGTGGCTCGAACCGCGGACCAAAGTAGCGATGTCGGTGCAACATCCGCTCCGCCCTTGACACCGATGGCCAGGCCGCAGTACGTGGAAGCGCTAGCAGATTGGTCGCTGCCGAAAAGTGGGGAATAAAGTCCCGACTTGTGCGGTTTGCCCGGGAGTGCCGCCAGCGGCTCCGAACGAACAATTCAATGAGGATCAAATGCCAGAGCTGATGATTCAGGTTGAGAACCTCACCAAGGTCTACGGCGCCACACGAGCCGTGGACGACGTCACGTTCAACGTGCGCAAGGGCGAGGTGCTCGGGTTCCTTGGCCCCAACGGCGCGGGCAAGTCGACCACGATGAAGGTGCTGACCTGCTACCTGGCGCCCACCGGCGGTCGCGCCAAAGTGGCGGGCTTCGACGTCTTCGACAACTCGTTGGAGGTGCGCAAGCACCTCGGCTATCTGCCTGAGGACACCCCGCTCTACAAAGACATGACCGTGCTGGAGTATCTGCAGTTCGCCGCGGCCATGCGGGGCATGGCTTCCAACCGAAGCGAAAAGCGCATCAAGGAAATCGGAGGNNTGCGGCCTGCACGAAGTGGCGGGCAAATTGGTGGGCGAGCTGTCGCGTGGCTACCGGCAACGGGTGGGGCTGGCGCAAGCCATGCTTGACGACCCGGACATCCTCATCCTCGATGAGCCCACCAGCGGACTCGACCCCAACCAAATCGTCGANNCATCCTGCCGGAAGTCCAGGCCACCTGCAGCCGCATACTCATCATCAGCAGCGGCAAGTTGGTGGCCGACGGCTCGCCCGACGAGCTGCGTGCGCGAGAAAAGGCCAGCCGCTACCGCGTGGTGGTCGAGTCCAGCGCGGGCACGGCGGAGGCCATCAAGGCGCGCCTGGGGAGCATCAAGGGCGTCTCTCGCTGTGAACCCGTGCTGGGAGAAGACGGCGCCCACGCCTTCAGCCTGGACGCGGCTGGGGATGAGGATCTGCGCAAGGTCCTGTTCCGCGCCGCTGTGGACAACAAATGGACGCTGCTGGAGCTGCACCGTGAAGCCGCCAGCCTGGAAACCGTGTTCCGCAACCTGACCACCGGGGAAGAGAGCAAGTCATGAACGCCGCTTTCACCATCGCCAAGCGGGAAGTCCGCACCTATTTCAACTCGCCTATCGCCTACATCGTCCTGACGGTGTTTCTGCTGCTGGCGGGCTACCTCTACTTCGGCTCGCTCTTCATCGAACGGCAAGCCGAGTTGCGCTCCTATTTCAACCTCATGCCGCTCTTGCTCGCCTTCATCGTTCCAGCCATCGCCATGCGCCTGATTGCCGAGGAAAAAGGCAGCGGCTCGCTGGAGATGCTGATCACCATGCCGGTTCCCGACTGGCAAGTCATCGTGGGCAAGTTCCTGGCGGGAATGGCCCTGCTGGCGGTGCTGGTTGGCCTGACCGTGTTTTACGGGGTAACGGTTATGCTGGTTGGGCCACTCGACAA
>PMJE01000627.1:3244-6874 GCA_003157315.1 Myxococcales bacterium
GAGTCCCTGCGGCCCGTGCTCTCCTACCTGAGCGTCGAGTCCCATTTTGAGTCCATCAGCAAGGGCGTAATCGATTCGCGCGACATCGTCTATTACCTGTCCGTGATGACGGTTTCTTTGGTCATCGCCACGCTTTCCCTCGAGTCTCGGAAGTGGAAGTGAACCATGTCGACTTCATCTAACAGCAGCAAGAAGCGCGCCTACGCCTCCAACGCCATCCTCTACGCCCTGTTTGTGGTCGGCGCGGTCGTCCTGGTCAACCTGATCGGCACCCGGTTCTTCGGCCGCATCGATTTGACCGAGAGCAAGGTCTACACCTTGTCGCAGCCGTCACGGGATCTGGTGAAGAATCTGCCGGATTTTCTCACCGTCAAGGCTTTGATCTCGTCGGACTTGCCGCCCGAGATCAAAACTTTGTCGCGCTATGTGCGCGATATGGTCGACGAGTACCGCACCAGCTCTAACGGGAAGTTCCGCTGGGAGGCGCTTGACCCGGGTGCAGACAAGAGCCTCGAGCAGGAGGCCAGTCGCTGCAAGGTCGACAAGATACAGATCCAGGTGTTGCGCGGCACCAAGTTCGAGATGGGCTCCTACTACCTGGGTCTGTGCTTCCTGTACGGGGACAAGATGGAATCCATTCCACAGATCGGCCGCGCCGAGGGTCTTGAGTTCGAGATGTCATCGCTCATCAAGAAGCTGACGGTGAAGAANNGAAGAAGAAGAAGATCGCTTTCACTACCGGCCACGGTGAGTCCGAAACCAACCAGGGCTTCCGTGCCTTGAAGCAGGTCCTGGAACAGGAGTACGACCTGACCACGGTGAATCCGTCGACAACCGAGATCGCCGCTGACGTGGATGGCCTGGTGATCGGCGGCCCCAAGCAGGCGATTGACGAGAAGGGCCAGCGCGAAATTGACCGCTTCCTGATTTCCGGCCGGGGCGCGGTCATTCTCGACGATGGCATGGCGGCAAGCTCGCCCCAGCAGTTTGCCCAGGCTGGGATGGGCCAGATCAAGATGGTGCAAAACAACCAAACCGGCCTGGACAAGCTTCTCGAAACCTATGGCTTCAAGGTTGGTCAGGACGTGATTGCAGACAACGAGGCGGCAATGCCCGGCCTTATCGACATGGGTGGCGGACGCCGCGGCCTGACCCAGCTTCCCATATGGGTGGGCGTGCAGATCCCCAAGGGCCAGACGATCTCGGTGCTGGATGGCATACGCGGCATGGTCTTCCCGCTGGCCAGCACGGTTGACCTGGTGGGTCCGCTTGCCGATGGCAAGCTGCCCGCGGGAGGGAAGCTGTGGAAGCTGGCTTCCTCGTCGGCGAGCAGTTGGAAGCACACGGGGTTCTTCATCATGGGCCCGAATACCAAGATCGAGGAAAACAAGGACCGTGGCCCGTTTGCCTTCGGCTATGCCTATCAAGGAACGCTCAAGAGCGCCTTTGTTTCCGGGCCTGAGGCCGGCGTGTCCCTGGCGGAGAAGCAGCCTTTGTCCGAATCGCAGAAGCCGGTACGCCTGGTGGTCATCGGTGACTCGGATTTTGCCAACGACGACTACGTCCAACTTTCACGCGCATTCCCCTTTTACGAGGCGGGTGCTTTCCTGCTCCACAACGCCATCGGCTGGACCGTGGAGGATGAGGCCCTTATCCCGCTGCGCTCCAAGTCCGCGGGCAACCGCCCGCTAGGGACGGTTTCCGAAGCCAAAGCCAGCACGCTCAAGTGGGTCAACATCATGGGCCTGCCGGTCCTGTTCTGCGCCTACGGAGTGGTCCGCTGGCGTCTACGCCGCATAGCCCGCAGCTCCCAGACCATCTAGCCAGTCGAGGTAGCCCATGAATCGAAAGACTGTATTCGCCGGTGTGATCTTCATCGGCCTTGTTCTGCTCGCCATCGGACTGTTGCGCTCGCCCGAGAAGGGCACTCGGCCCCCCGGAGAACGCCCGCGTCCCATCCCCAAGCTCAAAGCGAACGACTTCGACACCCTGGAAGTGACCAAGAGTGGCGCCACCACGGTCATGAAGAAACAAGGCGACAACTACCAGATCGTGAAGCCGATCGACTACCCCGCCGACAAGGACAGTGCCAAGGCAGGATTCGAAGCCATCGAGAAGATCGAGTTCCACGACATCCTTTCGGCCGAGAAGAGCCGACAGAAGGAGTTCGAGGTTGACGAGAGTGGCCTGCGCGTGGTGGTGAAGAAGGGCGACAAGCTTTTGGCCGACTTGCACGTGGGCAAGACCGCGAACGACGAAACCATGGTTCGCCTTGAGGGTCAGGACCAGGTGTGGGCCACGAACGGATTCTTCAGGTACCAGCTGGACAAAGACACTCTCGGCTGGCGTGACAAGCACATCTCGAGATACGAGGAGAAGGACGCCTACAAGATCGAGGTCAACCACAAGACGCGCGGCCGAATTGTGATAGAGAGGCCCGCGCCCACCGATGCTGGCCCGGCCCCTGAATGGGCCGTGGTCGAGTCCAGCATCAATGTTGAACCCTTTGACAAGAGAGCAGCCACCGACGTGGCTACGACCTTGTCCGCGTTGGCGGCAAGCGAATTCGCCGACAGCGCCAAGCCCGAGGAGACCGGTCTGGCCTCACCGGAAAACACCGTTACCGTCTCGCTGCGCGACGGCAAGCAGTACCGAATCCTGTTTGGCAAGAAGAAGGACGACGACAACTTCTACGTCAAGATGGCTGATAAGCCTCAGGTGTTCCTGATCAGGAAGTTCCAGGTCGAACAGATCAACAAACGACCCATCGACTTCCGCGACAAGACCATTTGCAACCTGGCCTCGTCGGAGATCACCGAGGTCTCGGTGGCGCGCGACAAGGACCCCTTTGTGCTGACCAAGAACCCAGGCAAGTCAGGTGACGATGCCTGGAAATTGACCAAGCCGGCCGCGCCGGCAGATATCTCGAAGGCCAATGCGCTCGCGGGCTTCTTCCATGAATGGAAGGCGCAGAAGTACGCCGAAGATATCCTGCCCAAGACGGCTGGCCTAGCCAAGCCCACCGCCATCATCACCGCAAAATCAAACGCAAAGGGCCATGTCTGCACTCTGAAAGTCGGGGGCGAAGCCGCTGACAAGAACAACTACTACGTCGTCGCAAGCAACCAGCCCCACGTTTTCCTGGTTGCCAAGTCGGATGTCGATCGCATCACGGTGAAGCTCGACGAGGTCAAGCGGAAGTAGAGACAATCGACCGGGGGCGACCGCAGGTCGCCCCCAACAGAGCGTCGGTCATCGGGTTGGGGGCCGACCAGATGGTCGCCCCCACCGGCAGGACTACAGGCCCTTCTTCACGATGTACGACAGCAGCTCGACGGTGCGGCAGCTGTAGCCCCACTCGNNACCACCTCGTCCTCGGTGTAGCCCAGGATGTCCTTCAAGTAAGTCTCGCTGGCCTTCTTCATCAAGGCGTTGATTTCCTTGATGCTGGTCGCCTTGGCGGTCTTGAAGGTCAGGTCGACCACCGACACGGTCGGCGTGGGCACGCGGATTGACATCCCGGTCAGCTTGCCCTTCACCTCGGGCAGCACCAGCCCAACCGCCTTGGCGGCGCCGGTGGTGGATGGGATCAGGTTGATGGCTGCCGAACGGCCACCCTTCCAGTCCTTC
>PMJE01000085.1 GCA_003157315.1 Myxococcales bacterium
CTGGTGTCCAATGCGGTGAAGTACAACCGCGACGGCGGACGGGTCGACGTGACGGTTTCAGACGCGCCCCAAGGCGTGAGCATGGCGGTGAAAGACACGGGCATCGGCATGACGAAAGAGGAAACCGCCAAGCTCTTTGGCGAATTCGTGCGCATCAAGAACGCCAAGACTCGCAACATCATGGGCAGCGGCTTGGGACTGTCGATCCTGCGCAAACTGGCCACCCTTTATGGGGGCGACGTGACGGTCGCCAGTCAACCCGATGTGGGCACGACCTTCACGGTGCATCTGCCGACCGTCGCACCCGGAAATGACGTCGGGTAGGGAGGACACACGTGCACGACATCATAGGATTCATAGACGAAGGCGAAATCGTTCGTGTGTTGGCGGCACCCGCCAGCAAGGATGCGGAACACGTGCGCGCGGTGTTGGCCAAGGCGCGCGGGCTGGCCGGACTGGAGATGGAGGAGGTGGCCACCCTGGCCGCCGTGAGTGATCCCGAGCTGCTGGGCGAGATCTTTCAGACCGCGCGTGCGGTGAAGGATCAAATCTACGGGCCGCGGCTGGTGCTTTTTGCGCCACTCTACGTATCCAATCTGTGCGCCAACGACTGCACCTACTGCGCCTTTCGCGCGCGCAACCAGGAGGTCAAACGACGGGCGCTGTCGCAGGACGAGATTCGCCGCGAGGTCGAGATCTTGGTTGACCAGGGCCACAAACGCATCTTGCTGGTGGCTGGCGAGTCGTATCCGCGCCAGGGCTTCCAGTACGTGCTGGATTCGATTGCGACGATCTATAGTGTGAAGCGGGGCAAGGGCGAGATTCGCCGCGTGAATGCCAACGTCGCGCCCTTGACCGTCGACGAATTCCGTGCGCTCAAGGGCGCCGGCATCGGCACCTACCAGTTGTTCCAAGAAACCTACCACCATGCGACCTACCAGAGCGTGCACCTGGCGGGCAAGAAGAAGGACTACGACTGGCGCATTTCCGCCATGGACCGCGCCATGGAAGCCGGGATCGATGACGTAGGCATCGGCATTCTGTTCGGCTTGGCCGATTGGCGTTTTGAGATCCTGGCGCTCATGCAACATATCCGGCACCTGGAGGCGCGCTTCGGTTTCGGCCCTCACACCATCAGCGTTCCGCGGCTGGAGCCGGCCATCGGATCCCAGATTGCATCGACTCCGCCACACGCGGTGTCCGATATCGACTTTCGCAAGATCGTGGCAATCCTGCGTCTGGCAGTGCCCTACACCGGGATCATCATGTCCACGCGCGAGACGCCCAACATCCGGCGCGAGACCTTCGCCCTGGGGGTTTCGCAGATCTCCGCGGGCAGCCGCACCAATCCGGGCGGCTATGCCGAGGCCGAGGCCAACCCGGCGGAATCCAGCCAATTCCAACTCGGCGATCATCGCGACCTCGACGAGGTGGTGCGCGACGTGGCGTCGATGGGCTACGTTCCGTCCTTCTGCACCGGCTGCTACCGGCTGGGACGCACGGGCCAGGATTTCATGGACCTGGCCAAACCCGGCGCGATCAAGCTGCACTGCGATCCCAACGCGCTGTCGACCTTCACTGAATACCTAGAGGACTACGCCGGTCCGGAAACCCGCAAGGTGGGTGAAGTCCTGGTGGGCAGCACTCTGGCCAACATGGACGCGCGCCAGCGGGAAATCTCCGAGGCCCTGGTGCGCAAGGTGAAGGGCGGCAAGCGTGACGTCTTCGTGTGAGGCGAACCACATCATATGACTGAAATACGCCGTGAGCGAGACCTGCTGGGAGAGATGGATGTTCCCGCGGGGGCGCTCTACGGGGTGCACACGCTGCGGGCGCTGGAGAATTTTCCGCTGGCCGGGCGGCCAGTACACCGGGCGCTAGTGCACGCCTTTGGCGCAGTGAAAGGGGCCTGTGCGATCACGAACCAGCGGCTGGGTGCGTGGAAAGCGGATCCGGCCAAGCGCGACGCCATCGCGCGCGCGTGCGTCGAGATGGCAGACGGGCAGCTCGACCAACATGTGGTGGTGGATGCTCTGCAAGGCGGCGCCGGCACCAGCACCAACATGAACGTCAACGAGGTGCTGGCCAACCGCGCGCTGCAGATCCTGGGCGAGCCGCTGGGGAACTACCAGCGGGTATCGCCGCTCGATGACATCAACTTGCACCAGTCGACCAACGACACGTTTCCGACGGCGATGCGGGTGGCGGGCCTGTGGTTGCTGGCTGCGCTGGAAAAGGAAATCGTGGCGCTGCAGGAGGCTTTTCAGCAAAAAGAAAGGGCCTTCGCCCACATCGTGAAAGTCGGCCGAACCGAGATGCAGGACGCGGTCCTCATCACCTTGGGCCGCGAGATGGGCGCCTACGCTGAGGCGCTGA
Organism: Myxococcales bacterium; assembly: GCA_003157315.1. The sequence goes on from PMJE01000085.1 coordinate 2,377, forward strand.
CTCGCGACCGGTGGCGCATTTACAAGTGCACGGAACGCCTGCGCGTGGTGAACCTGGGCGGCACTGCCATCGGCACCGGCCTGGGCGCGCCGCGCGCTTTCATTTTTCAGGTAGTGGACGCGCTCGCGCAGTTGACCGGGCTCAGCGTGGCGCGCGCGGAGAACTTGGTCGAGGCGACGCAAAACGCGGACGTGTTCGCCGAGGTTTCCGGAATCCTCAAGGCCTGCGCGGTGAACTTGTTGAAGATCTCGTCCGACCTGCGACTGCTTTCGTCCGGTCCGGAAGCAGGCCTGGGCGAGATCAGGTTGCCCGCACGCCAAGCTGGCTCGTCCATTATGCCGGGCAAGGTGAATCCGGTGATTCCCGAGGCTGTCAGCCAGGCGGTCATGCTGGTGATGGCTAACGACAACGCCATCGCGCAGGCGTGCGCAGCTGGCAGCCTGGAATTGAACCCGTTCTTGCCTCTCGTCGCCCATTGTCTGCTCGACAGCCTGGACCTGCTTGCGCGGGCCGCGGGGATCCTGTGCCGCCACTGCGTGCAGGGCATGACCGCAGACGAGGAGCGCTGTCGGGCGCAGGTGAATGCGTCGACCGCCGTGGTCACCGCGTTGGTGGAGCGCGTGGGATACCAGGCGGCCAGCGCCATCGCGCACAAGGCGAGCGAGCGTCGTTGTTCGATTCGTGAGGTGGTCTTGGCAGACGGAATCTTGCCTGAACGCGAGCTCGACGAGTTGACCACGCC
>PMJE01000395.1:0-4036 GCA_003157315.1 Myxococcales bacterium
CCGGCTTCTGCCATTCCGACGGCGCCGGTCTGGCACATGCCCACGCCGTGACCAAAACCTGCGCCGCGAAAAATCGCGTCGCCGTCCTTGACCTCGACGACGAACAGTGAGCTGCGCAGCCCGCCGAAGGCCTGGCGGATGCGCAACTCGCCGCGGATGGTTTCGCTGCGGGCCGAGCCCACCACGCGCACCGCAAGCGCGCGCCCTGATACTCCTCGCTGCGGGACTTCGATCGCCCGTATCTTGCCCAGATGGTATTGCGCAAGCAGCTTGTCCAGCTCGGCAGCCGTCCGCTTCACCGTCCAGCGGAAGCGATCGCCCGCCCCGAGGCGAGCCTGACCACAATACGCAACCGGCGGCTGGTCAATGAAGCGCACCAGGTTCTCCTCGCTCACGCCCGCTGCGTAGATGTCCGGCTTGCCAGTGGCGGGCGCGTCGCGATGGCCGCGCAGAGCCGGCAGCGCAGGCATGTCGGGCCAGGCGTTCTCGTTGTTCTCGGTGTGGCCGCCGCAGTTGGCTGAATACACGGTGTCAGCCAGGTCCTTGCTGTCGGCGGTGAACAGCACCTCGCCGCGGGTTGCGGCGACCGCAGCCGTGGTCCGCGGGGTCTCCCGTCCCGCACCCGAGTAGACCTGACAGTGCGCCTGCGAGCATAGCCGGAAGGGATCACCGATGTGTCGCGTGCCGATCTTGGCCAGCAGTTCGCCGCGCGCTGCCACCGCCTGCGCCTTGAGCGCTTCCTCCGGGGCATTGGGGAAGATCTCGGCGGGAAGCAGACCGGCCAAGAAACGATCCTCGGGCAAAGCATTGACCACGGCCAGGCTGCCGTTGCGATCCAAAGTCACGTACAACTTGCCGAAGTAGGTGCCCGACACCTTGGTTTGGGCCTTTCCCGCCGTGCCCTCGGCCTCTACCTGCAGCGGGCTGTCCCCGCTCGCCACGAACCACAGCACGCCCTCGTTGCGCACATTCATCCCGGTCCTGCTGCCGACCGCTTCCAATTGCCCGTGCGGGCGATCGACCAACTCGGTGAACACGCCCGGGTTTGCCAGGGTGGCTTTGCGGGCCAATGCCTCAAAGGCGTGCTCGGCCTCTTCCGGCTTGCCAAATGGCCCCACCCCGACCAGGACCTCGCGCCGGTCGAGCACCTCGCCGCCCACCCCAAACACCGTGCCCTGCTCAAACCGGCGTGGCTTTTCCCCGAGTTCCTTCCACCGCTTGATCTGCGCGTCGGCCTCGTCTCCTTGTCCAGGTTTCCCGCGCCACACCACCGCCCAGTGGTGGAGCTTGGCCGGCACCGTCGCCGATGCGCGCACCTGCCAGGCGTCCTCGCCGCGCATCTCGGGCCCACCCTCGCCTTCGGGAAAGAGGCGCAAGCCACCCGACGAACCGGCGCTGATGGTCACCCGCGCGAATCCCTCGGCGATGGCCACCGGCACCACCGGGAGGCCTTGCCTGGTGAAACGAAACTCGGCCGAGTAGATCGTGCGCAGCTTGTCCGCGCCCGAGAATTCGTCAGCCGCGCGCCCCGGCGTCGCCCCAGCGAGCAGGGCCCATCCGACGATGATCCGTTGCAGGTGACTCCCGCTCATCGCATCTCGTGCGCAGAAAGGAAACGAAAGTTGAGGAAGTTCACCGTGAAATGCGCCACCACTGGTCCAGTGAGATCACCCGACCAGATGAAGAGTTGCCCGAACACCAAGCCGGCAACAAACGAAGAAATGGTCCACGGTAGGTAGCGGAGCTTCGGCCCCACGTGCAGCAGGGCGAAGATCAGGCTCGACCCGAAAAGGCCGACGGCGGGCAGTAGGGCTCCCCGGAAGAAGATCTCCTCGCCCAGGGCCGAGGCGACTGCCAACACCACTACCTCGGCGTCTGGCAACGGCCCGAGCATGGCGCGCATGTCGCGATGAAGTGCGCGCGCCCATTCGAACCTGTGAACCGCGAGCCGCGACGCGAACACGTAACCGAGCCCTATCAGGACTCCGGCGATGGCCCCGAGCAAAGTCTGGCTGTCTTCGCGCCCCGCCAGGCGCCATGTGCTGCCGTCTCCACGCCAGGTCGACCAAGCCACGCCAGCCGAGGCCAGTGCGAGATAGAGTGTCAGCACCAGGCCTGCGCGGGACCAGCTTCTGGCCACCTCTGGCATGGACTGCAAGATACCAGCAATTACGAATGGGAAGGGCCAACTGCGCCAAAGACCTTTAGCGTCATTGGCCCGCGCGTTATTGCCAGTGTCAAATAGCCATGTCTTTTCAAGATCATCCCAGACCCGCGATGCGCTATCGATGTCCTGAAACGCATCGCGTCTTGGCTCATTTCCACCGTCGGTCCTGCGCCGACATGGTAGATGTTCTTCGTCAATGTCGCTCCCGGCATTCAAGACGAAGCGCAGCGTTATTCGGCTGGTGACCGACGATCCGGTCGAACGTGAGGTCGGGCTGCAGAAGCTGCTTTCCACCCGCATCTGCGATCTTCAGCTTGAGCCGCAGGATGTGTTGGCCGAGTGTCTGGCGCAGGTCAGTGCGGAACTGCGCGCAAAGGGAATATCCTTCGTTCCGCAGTACTACCTGGGTGACGACGACTTCTGGACCACTGATCGCGCCATCAGCGTCAACATTCCCTGGTACCTCGCCAACTCGGTCCTCTGGCAGATGGTCAACGACCATTTGTTTGAGTACACGCGCGAAGAAGTCTTGATGTATCTGCGCCACGAAACCGGGCATGCCGTCAACTACGCCTTCGAGTTGTGGAAGCGCAAAGACTGGACGCAGACCTTCGGAGATTTCCGCCGCTCGTACCGCGACGTCTACAACGCGAACCCTTGGAGCCACGACTACGTAAGACATCTACACCGCGCGGGCATGTACCACTACGCGCAGAAACATCCTGACGAGGACTTCGCTGAGTGTTTCGCCGTGTGGCTCGATCCGTCGTCGCGCTGGCGGAGGCGCTACCGCGACTGGCAGGTCGCGCTGACCAAACTGGAATATGTGGACCGCATCATCGACCTGGAAGGCGCATGCCGGGGCACCCCCGACAACCAGCGCTCTGGCTCGCAGGCGACGTATCTGGAATTGCGGGAAACCGTCGCCGAGTACTTCGACATCAACCATGCGCTGGACCCGGACCTGGCCGAGTACCGCAGGGATCTGCTCGACATCTTCCCGCGGCGCTCAGCACGCGCGCGTGGGTCGCAGGGCGCCCTGTCGGCAGCGCGCTTCATCCAGCAACACCAGCGCCTGCTGATAAGCAAGCTGGGCGGCTGGATTGGCGATTCTGACCGGCGTGTGATCGGCAAGTTTCTGCGCGAGCTGCAGGCCCTGTGTACCTACGAGCATCTGGTCGTGCCGGAGAACCGGCGCAACGAGAAACTGGTCGACCTGACCATCGTGGCGACTTGGCATGTGGTCGACGGGATTCACCGGCTCAGCGAGTAGGTGCGGCGAAGTTCGCTCAACTCACCGAGGCGACAACGGCCGTGGGCAAACGCGTGCGGCGAGCGCGCGGGCGCTCCTGATTCTCTGACGAGGAGATTCCTACTCGACCTTCAAGCCGTGCTGGATGATGCGGCGAAGGCCCTCGGGACCGAGGCGCGAGTTGCGCTTCTCTTCCTCGAAGATGATCTGCGCCAGGGTCGCTGACGTCAGGTCTGCCCCGCTGACGTGATCGGTGACCTTCACCTCGTCGCCGCCGCGCACGAACCCGGCCACATCAGCCAGCGTCACGTAGTGCTTGTCAAAGGTGTCGTAGAGTTTTCGGTTGGAGTAACGCTTGATTGTTCGCATGGTGTCACGGAAGAATGACACATCTTGCGAACAAATGACACGATTCTAACGAAGAACATGCCGCGATCCGTCAGCTACCTGCCAGTTCGCCGCAAGATTCGGCGCTCTGCCCTCTGAAGCCAGCTGACGCCGGAATCTGTCCCTCAGGAAGGCTCCACGCCCGAGATGAGCTTGCCGGACCCGTAAAGGGTGATCTTGTTGTTGTACCCCGTTGCTCCGGCGTTGTAGCTGTAGTCGTTGGTCACGTC
>PMJE01000395.1:4067-4430 GCA_003157315.1 Myxococcales bacterium
ACAGCCTTGCCAGTCATCGTGCCCTGGTTCGAGTAGCCAATGCTCACATAGTCACCTGCAAACTGCAAAGTGGTGCCTAGCCCTTCGTCCTTGTACCAATAGCGAAGCGTGACGGTCGACATGTCAACGCTCGAGGATGTCTTGTTGTCAATTCGAAGCCTCAAGCTGATCGACCCTGTGGCACCAGTGATAGGGTCCGTCACGTACACCTGCAAGCCGCTGGTTGGCACGGTTGACGTCGAAGTGGTACCGCCCCCTCCGCCGTCAACGCCGACCCCGCCCGATGACACGGTGGTGCCTCCAGCCCCGCCCTTGCTGCTCCCGCCAGTCGGGAAAGGATTGATGCCCCCGTCCCCGCTCGCG
>PMJE01000311.1:0-783 GCA_003157315.1 Myxococcales bacterium
CGTGGTGGCCACGTAGTACTCCGTAGCAGATGCATTGCTTGTGGCGAAAACGCTCAGGCCAGCGACTAGACAAAAAATCAGGGGGTGCGGCCGACCCATCTTCGATGCCCGTTCTGCGGACTTCATCCGAGGCTCCCTTTGGCGTACCATGGCGGTACACCAGCATATCCCTACAACCGAGTTATTGCATGGAAGACTCGCCGACCGGCGCAGACATGGCGTACCAGGCGGCCGCGCGCGCCTGGGTGCAACACCACCAGGTTGTCCGCCTCACCCGCTGAGGTCTTGCCTGGCGCTCGTCGGCGAGGCTACTCGTATAGCTCCGCGCTGGCGAGGCCCTCTCGATCACCGCCACTGTTGCCTAGACCGCCGACCATGAGCACCCTTCCGCTCGGCAACAAGGTTGCCGTGTGGCCGTTTCTTGCCACGGTCATACTGCCGGTGGCAGTAAATTTCCTAGCCCTTGGGTCGTATAGCTCCGCGCTCGCGTTCTTCTGGGAATTGTCATTCCAGCCACCAGCGACAAGCACCGTCCCGCTTGGCAGCAACGTCGCCGTGTGGTTGTACCTGGTCACGCTAGCCGAAGCTACGGGCGAAGAGCGCGTCGATGGCGGCGCGCCCATTTGCCTCAAGGAAGCGCGTGCCGGTCCCGCAGAACAGGGGCTGACGGATGATCGGATCGGCTGCGCCTTCCCAGACTTCGCCATTCCAGCGGAACCAGCCGGAGCGCACCTGGTCGAACACGTAAACCGGCTTGTTGAACAGGCGAGCATACTCGGCGGC
>PMJE01000311.1:829-2875 GCA_003157315.1 Myxococcales bacterium
CCGGGTCAGCACGCGTCGGCCGCGCTGGCGCGCGGGGTTGTGTCCCTCGAACGTGAAATTCACCTCGTCGATGCCGTAGCGTTCCGCCGCGGCCCCGAATGTCGCCTCGGCGCCGGTTGCGGCGCCGCTAAAACAGATGCAGTCCTCGCGCTTCATTTTGGGTCCTTGTGTCCTGGGTTCAGTGTCGCCGAGATCTGTCAGCAAAACCTCGGCGCGGCAGGACACGATCTTCCATGGCCCGCAGCGCGCGCGAGGATGTCCTATGGAATGGCCAAGGTCAACCAACAGTCAGGGGGTTGGTCCGGCCCAGGCGCGGACTCCCTGCCCGCATTGCCGAGAACCCATCGACCCGACCGCGAGGGTTTGCGCGCATTGCCGGCGCGACGCCACCCTGGACGTCTTGCTCCCGGATCCCGTTCTCAATCCCGACAGCGCTACGACTTGTCGAGAGCGCTGATCGCATTGTCGCCGAAGCCTCGGCCCACCCACCGACGTGGTACTGTCCGATCAATGCTTCTTGAAGTACAGCCTCACCGCTTTGTCGGCGAGACGTTCCCCTCCCGAGCACGAGCTTCTCACGCGCTCGGATCCCACTGGAACACCGTCCCGGTGTCGATGTCGAACAGATCCAGCGCGCGACCGACGGTGTGGTCGATCATTTCGGCGAGCGTCTTCGGCTTCGCGTAGAACGCAGGAACCGGAGGGAACACAATTGCTCCTGCCTCGGTGACCGCCGCCATGGATCGCAGGTGCCCCAGGTGAAGCGGCGCCTCGCGCACCATCAACACCAACCTGCGCCGCTGCTTGAGCACCACGTCCGCCGCGCGGGCGATGAGCGAATCCGTGTACCCGGTCGCGATGGCAGCCATGGTCTTCACTGAACAAGGCGCGATGATCATGCCGAGCGTCTTGAACGACCCGCTGGCGATGTTTGCGTCCATGTCGGTGTTGGAGTGCACCACGTCCGCGAGGCTTTCCACGTCGCCCAGCTTGAGGCTGGACTCGTAGCCGAGGGTCAGCGCAGCGGAGTTGGTCATGACCAGGTGACTCTCGACCTTTGCCTTGCGCAGAAGTTCGAGCACGCGGATGCCGTAGACGATGCCGGAAGCTCCGCTGATGCCAACCACGAGACGGCGAACCGGATGGGTCATGGGCGGACGACCTCCAGGGCGAAGTGGGAGTATTCGGACGTGCTTGGACTGCCTCACGATACCTCGCGCGGCTTCGAATGTCGCGAAGCACCCGCGCGCTTGGAAGCGCGGGCGCCTGCCCGGCTGCCGGTGCTTTGCCCACGACAGATCTTGTGCGCCAGTTGCCGCGCGAGGTTCTGCAAGATGAGCAACTCTTTCGGCGTGAGCGCGTCCCAGTGGATTCCCGCGGTCACCACCACGTTCTTGCGCAGGCGCGCGGCGATCATCTCGGAGACCTCCTTCACCAGGCGGTCTTCCTTGTGGCCGGTGAAGGTGAAATTGGAGGAGGTGGCGCTCCAACTACGCGAGTCCTGCAGGCTCGGGCGCGGCTCGGCAATACCCACAGCCCCAATGTGCGGCGGCGTGCCTCCCCAAATCGCAACCAGCAGATCCTCGCCCACTTCCTGAACGAAAGCTTCGATCAGAAACCTTCCGTTTTTCGCAGAGTACGAGGCCGTCTTCATGCGCGGCAGGGACGCTACGTGTCCGCCGGGCACGAGTCAATCCTGGCGAGCGACATCATGGCGAGGGACAGGATTGGTGCGATCGATGTACGATGGGCTGCCAAACGAAATGAGGGCACGCAAAGGACGAAGTCACCCATGCATCTCGTGCTTCCAGCCATTTCACTCTTGCTCGCACAGGCTGACCCAGCCCATCGGACCGAGTCGAGCTGGCCAGCCGACTTCTATGCCTCGTTTACCGGTGGGGGTTTTCACCAGCCCGAGGCCTATGACGGTTGGCAAGCAGGCGGAGGCGTGGGCGCGAATTGGTATCTGCGGAACCCCCTGGTGGATGACGGTTCGCCACTGTCGATGCAAGCCTTCCTGCAACGCCTCGACCGACTTTCTTTCGA
>PMJE01000523.1 GCA_003157315.1 Myxococcales bacterium
GACCCAGAACCCCATAACCGAAACCGCCAGCCTGCGGTGCGCGGCGCGCGGCCATGTCTGTGCCGGCCAGTCAATTCCTGGCTACCAAGACCCGTCGATAGGTTACCAGCCGCCCAATCCCCTGCCGCAGCCCAATGTTGGCTTCTCAACCGCTTTTGCCAACTGTGCTCCCAAGGAACAGCCCAACCCCAGCTCCCCGGATCACGCCTATCTTCCGCTCATCAGAGTCCAGGACATGATCGATAGCGTCAATGGAGTGACGGCCTGGTCCGTCGACGCTAGCGGCAACTACGTCTACGACGGAAAAGGCAATCATGTCTTTGTCCAGAAGACCCCCGACCAGATTCTCGTCGCGGGCATCATCGGCTGGCCGCCGGATCCCAACACCAACTTGAATGGGATTACGGTCAGCAGTCTGTACCAGATTGGCATAGATACCAGCTCGCTTCCTGTCCCGCAGAACACCTACTGGGACTACATGCCCATTTGCCAGATTCCTTCGATGAAATCCAGCGATGGCAATATCTACAAAGCATATGGTGGCCTTCGCCTGAAGAAGTTTATCGACGCTTTCGGCGCCAACGGACAGACGTACAGCATTTGTAACAGCAGCTTCTTTTCTGCGATGGCCCAGATCGGCGCCGCGATGATGGCGAAGGTTGTTTCGGGTTGTCTTGACCAGACACTCCAGACGTCGTGTCAGGTCAGCCTTCGCGCTCCCTGCTCGGGTACGCCCGGCTGCACAACTTCCGGCTTCCACGACACGCCAATTTCCCAGTGCAGCAGCAACAGCCCGCCCGAAAGCGAGCGGCCCTGTTGGGTGATCTCCACGGACGCGACCACTTGCCTGGGTGCTCCGAACCAGAGAATTGATCTCATAGGGCGTGCTGGCACCATCCTGGCTCAGGGAACTCTTTTTGCCGTGACGTGCCCGAGCTGAGCCGGGCGGAGCGTCCGATAGTGGCGAAAAGATGCTGATCGGGTAAAATTCCGCTTCGCGACGCGTCTCGATTTTCCAGAGAGAGATGGAAAGGAAGGAATCAAAGATGACTAGGCTAGTTCAACGTTCGCTCACCCTCTTGTTCTTTGTGGCCCCGCTTGTGGTTGTCGGCTGCAGTGGAAGCAGCAACAACAGTACGGATGCAACCCCGAAGAGCCCAGACGGCCCCTCGGTTGCAGTCGACCTCCCCCACGTTCCCCCGCCCGATGCGAGCCCTGAGGTTTTCTTGCACCTGGACGGCCCTGTTGTCACGCCTGATACCAGTGTGGACAGCCCTGCTGTCGCGGTCGACGTCGGCCCTGGCCTCACGCCTGACTCAGCCGTAGACAGTCCTGCCACCGCGGTCGACGTCGGCCCGGTCCTCGCGGTCGAGGCGGGCGTAGTCGATGTCCCCGCTGGTTCCGACGGCCTTGCTGTCACGCCGGATGCGGGCAAGGACATCCAGTCCGTCTCATCTGATGGCCCGCTTTTCACGCCGGACGCGACCACGTCGGACGCAACCGCGCCGGATGCAGCCGCATCGGACGCGACATGCGCGCCGGTCTGCTCGGGCAAGCACTGCGGTGACAGCGACGGATGCGGCGGCACGTGCTCTGGCCCCTGCTTGAACGGCCTCAGTTGCTGTGCCAATGCCTGCGTGGCTCTTGGCAGCGATACCTCTCATTGCGGCACCTGCGGCAAGAGCTGCGCCGCAGACGAGACTTGCTCCGCTGGCACGTGCGGAACCACATGCACGCCCAACTGCACTGGCAAGCGCTGCGGCTCTGATGGCTGCGGCGGGCTCTGTGGCTCGGCCTGCCCCAGCGACAACCCAGTCTGCATCCAGGGCACCTGCCAGGCGTGCGCGCCGAACTGCCCTGCTGGCGCGGCCTGCGGTGATTCCGACGGCTGCGGCGGCCGCTGCCCGGGGACCTGCGCGAGCGGCACCTGCACTGCTGGCTACTGCAGCACCTGCGTGCCGAGCTGTGTCGGGAAGGCCTGTGGAGCTGCTGACGGCTGTGGTGGCAAGTGCACGACCGGTAGCTGCAAAGGCGGCACTTGCGGCTCTGATGGAACCTGCGGCGCAAGCTGCGTCCCGAACTGCGCTGGCAAGGCCTGCGGTAGCAACGGTTGCGGTGGCTCTTGCGGCATCTGTGTATGGCCCGAGATCTGTGGCGATAGTTCGGTCCTGACGACCAATTCGAGCCTGGGGACCCCGACCTGGACCTGCATCGACCAGAGCTTCGGTTGCGCCAACGGAGCGCGCGAAGGCTACCTGGACACGGACAAGTATCAGAGCATCGCCGGGTGTGCGATGTCCATCAGCACAGCGACCAACTCGGGGGATTTGCGCAAGACTCGCACCGGCAAGTGGTGCGGGTATACCGACAGCGGAAGCGACTTCGGCGACTGCGACGCGCCCGAGGACGCCTGTTCGCCGGGTTGGCACATCTGTGGCCGAAACGGCGCGCCCAAGGATCTCACGGATCGCATTCTGTTGAACGACTGCATCTCCTCAAACGAGGCGAATAGCCAGGGCTTTGTCGCCGCGCTGTCGCCTATCGACATCACCTCGGCCACATGCTGTCCGGCGACCAACCCGGCCACTCTGGCGTGCCCGAATGACACGAGTTTCTCGGGGAGCACATGCGACACTGCGGGCCTTGTTACCACAGCATCGCCTGTCGCCTGCGGGGTCAACGCAGTCCAGACCTCCTCTTGCTCGGACTTCACCGGCACCGGCTGGGCGGGCGCCGTGCCCGTGGTCGAGGGCGAAAGCTGCGGCAACTTCAGCGGCATCATCTCGTACTATGGCGGCGTCCTCTGCTGCAAGGACCCAGCCAAGACCGGCAACTAGCCTGTGACGATCGCGGCGGGTCGCCACGGCCCGCCGTTGCCTTGCCTACGAGGGCGATCCCCCAAAGGGATCGCCCTCTTTTCGTACAGGCGCCGGGCGGGCCTGTGCGCATCGGCTCGTCACGGAACAGGCTGACTACCGCAGGCCAGCCGCCGCCTACAACGCAGAGAAGAGGCCACGGAGTGGCAGAAGACCGGACCATGTTCTGGCGCTCCGAAAGAGGAATCCCTTGGGCTCGCGAAGAAAATCAAAGGCAGAGCGCATCTCATGAGTTGCTTCGCGTCGCCTGCCCGGCTGCGGGCCTCGCCAGCGGCTCGTCGTCGAGCGGGGCTTCTTGCTCGGCCAGGGCTCGTCCCAGACTTGTGAGATGCGCTGCAGTCGCCTTGGCGAATTGGCTCTGTCAGGGCGCAAAGCCAATTCGCCGCGGTACTGCCCGCGAAGAACGCGAATTCGTTCGAGGAAGAACTAGTCGCAGGTCCCGGAGCACGGAGTCCACGTGCCCGCGCTGGCCGTCACGGTCGCGGTGCCGTCCGTGAGCCCAGACGCCGAGGCCGTTACCGTAATACTGCCAGCGCCAGTCGCCTGGACGATGGCATAGGCCACGCCGTTGTTCGCGTTCCGAGTCCATGGCGGGCCGCGGAACGACTCCATGCCCATGCTGTCGCTGTCCACCGCGATGATCGTGCCTGGCCCCGTGATGGTGAAGGTGATCGGAGTGGCTGTGCC
>PMJE01000459.1 GCA_003157315.1 Myxococcales bacterium
GGGCCAGCTCGGAACAGCCAGCACCGGCTACCAGTACGTCCTGGCGATTCCTCTGGCGCGCTACCAGCGCAGCTGGCAATGGGTGCATGAGATCTCCCTGGGTTTTCCGCACGGGCGTCCGGTGCTGAACCAGATCTGCAATCGGGATCACGCCACGTGGAAGTAGGGGGGATTTCTAGCACAGAATTGGTTTGCCTTCTCGCTAGTGCCACAACCGCGTCCGGGGCATGCTGCGGTGGCTCACCGCGTGCTGAAAAACCCGAGCCTCGCGCGCAGGACACGCGGCGCACGGGCGCTGTATTCTGTCCATCATGAGAGCCTGGCTGTTCACGTCCGCTTTGCTTCTTGGTCTATCTTGCGGTGGCTCTTCGCAGACACGCAACGCCGCTTCGCTCGACGGTGCTGTCGAGCTGCCGGCGCAGTCTGCGGAGGCGGGCCCGGACAACTCGGCCGCAGCACCAGGCGGCAGGGAGGGTGGAGCCGGGACCGACGCGGTAGCCGAGACCCCGGTGGCCGCGACCAGCCGTTTCCCCGACACCACCGCGACCATCGCCATCCTTTCCGACCAGCTTCCCAACATGACGGCGGAGCAGCAGCAGTTTGCGGCCAACCATTACGTGGGCAGCCAGAAGCTGGTGCTGGGAACCACCCGCGCCTTGCGTGCGCTCAATCCCAATTTCGTGGTGCTGCACTACCACCTGGCCATGTGGCAGTCGGCGCCCTCGGTCAGCTTCATCACCGATGGACTGCACTGGTCGAACGACTACCCGGAGGTGACCACGCACGAGAGCTGGTTCTGGCACAATGCCAGCGGGGGCCGCGTGGCCAGCAGCGCCGACGGCAAGCTGCTGATGAACGTTTCGGATCCCGGCTTTGCCGCGTATTGGGCCGATTCCATCGCCCAGCAGACCGCGGCCGGCGAATACGACGGGGTGTTCCTGGATTCGGCCTCGCCCGCGCTACTGCAGGGCGAGTGCTCGCGCGATGACAGCCGCCTGGCCGGCACCGCGGCTCGCGATCAGGTTTTCAGCGAGCTGGGCGGCCAGACCTGGATCGCCGCCTGGGATACCTGGATTGCGGGCCTGAACGGCTCGCTCGCGGCCAACGGCATTCCCCTCATCCCCAACACCAGCGCATTCACCACCACCTGGGACAACAGCGACTACACGCGCACCGCTGGCATCTTCTCCGAAGGGTTTGCCGATCCGAGCTTCTCGGTAACCGACTGGAAGGCATCGACCAACCAGCTCATGGCCATCGCCGCGGCCGGTAAGGTCGTCATCGAGCAGAACTACCTGGCCAGCACCAGCGACGTGCAACGGCGGCTGTACTACCTGGCCAACTACCTGCTGGTGAAATGGACCCGCACCTACCTATTCTACTTCGCCGACAGCCCACTGGAATGGTATCCCGAGTGGGAAATCGACTTGGGCACACCGGTGGCCGCGCCCAGCAACGTGGACGCGCTGGCCTGGCAGGGAGTGTACCGCCGCGACTTCGCCAAGGGCAGCGTGCTGGTAAACCCAGGAGCATCGACCGTATCGCTGACGTTGGCCGCGCCCATGCAGCGGATCGATCCGCAGGGTGGCGGCGCGGTTCCCGCCGACGGCACGGCGACGGCGACTGTGACATCCGCACCTGTGACCTCGTTTTCACTGGCGCCCGGCACGGCCACCATCCTGCTCAGGTAGCCCCGGGGTCGCGATGCTCACAAGAAACAAATTGGATGATGCCTCAGCTTGCTGATGGTGTTGTCGAAGTCGAACTTCTCCATGCCTGGCCCGTCGAACATCGTTTGACGCGAACTGTCCCCGGGGTCTACGCTGGGATCGTCCATGCAGGGTCACCGTGGTTTTCTCGGCACTTTGGAGCACAAGAACCTCGCGCGTGACCACGCGAAGACCAGAACCGGCGAGCGTGAGATCCCTTTCACCCAGTCAGGGCTTCAGTGCCCGGTAGAGGAATGGCAAGCTCCGGTCCATCCGGTAGTCGATATCGGAGTGGTCGTCGTCGAATTCCTCGTAGGTATGCCGGACGCGCGCCAGGGAAAGCCGTTTGGACAAGATACGGGCGCCGTATTGGATGTGATACTGGTCGCGCCAGCCGCAATCAATGTAGATGCCGGAAAGCGACTTGAGGTTGTCCAGGTATTTCGCCACCAGGTTGATCGGATCATGCTCGCGCCACTTGGCCCAGCGCTGTTCGATAACCTCGCCCGATTCAAGGTTGCAGGGAACTCGAAAGCCGAGCGGCGCCTTGGTATCCGGATCGTAGCTGGCCGCCATGCAAAGGTTCATGATGCAGTGGCCTTCAGTTGGAGTGAGCTTTTCCCTTTTCCACACCCGCTGCAGAAAGCGTTTGATGCGGCCGTCGTCCAGGCCTTGGGCTAGGCCCTCGCGGCCGGATTCGCCGCGCGCATCGTAGGCGCCGGGCCTACGCCTGGGCAGGCGGTGCTTGGCGAGTTCGTCGAGCGTGTTGGGCCAGTCGTGCCAATAGACAAAATCGAAATACGCGTCGCCTGAATGGTCGGCGATCGCGCCCCAGGTTCTTGGGTATTTCATGCCGTGCAGGATGGCCCCGTAGCCGCCCGATGATTTGCCGAAGCAGCCGCGATGTTCGCGACTGGCCAGCGTGCGAAATTCGCGGTCGACGAAGGGAACGATCTCGCGCGTGAGATAGTCGGCGTAGTTGCCGATCGCGGAGGAGTTCACGTACTGGTTGCCGCCAAGCGCGGTGAAGCAGTCGGGGAAGACGAAGATCGCCGGCCCCATCTTCTGCTCGCGAATCAGACGTGCCGCCCGCTCGGGGAGGTTATCGCCGAACGGTTTCCAGTTGGTGTGCGCAAGGCCCGAGCCGGTGAAGCCGACCAAATCGTAGAGCACCGGAAACCGGCGCCCGCCTCCACCTTGGTCGTATTGCGGCGGCAGCCACACCGCCAGCTTGCGCGCAAGCGGATCGCCGAGCGGGTTGTGCTTGAGGATGTTCGAGGTGTGCTCCAGGACGATGAGCGTGCCGGAGGGGCCTTGCGGGCGTTTGAGTGCCATGGTGGATTCAGCATCCTCGGTGTGGGCGGTATCGCTGGCTATGTGATCATGTTGGAGAGGATTACGCAAGGCTTGAACTGCGGTGATGGCTACTACGACACCTGCAACAATACCAACAGTGACACCGCCTTGACCGGCCTGCTGGTTGCAGTGGTTTCCGTCGGCATCGGTCTGGGAATCGGAATTCCAGGGATCGTCAAGATGGCCAGACAGTCGGAAGAGGAAACCGAGGCGGTCAATCGCTACCAGGACTCGGTTTCCATGAGATCGATGCGGCACTTTTCACCCTACGGCATGCCCTATCCTCCGACCTCACTCGGCGAGACATTGGGCATTCCGATTCTTTCTTTGTCGTTCTGAACTGGTCCTGCGCCGATTCTCGAGTCCGCGAATGCGCGGCTAGGCCGCTTTTGTGAGAATTCCGGGCGGCGCACCGGCAAGTCTTGCGCGTTTTCCTGAGATGAGGTGCTGCTCGAATGTAGTCTGAGCCTCACGCGCAGCGGGCGGCATCCTATGGTCGTGCGATACTTCGTTGTAATAGTGGGGGTGCTCGCTCTTTTGGGTGGCCTGGGTGGCGTGAAGGTCGCCCAGATCAAGTCGCTGATTGCCTACGGTCATGCCGCTTCAGCCGCGGGTCCTCCGCCCGAGGTAGTGGCTACCAGCAAGGCGAAGCAGGAAACCTGGGAAAACCGGCTGTTCTCTGTGGGTACCATCGCCCCTGCGCGCGGCGTGACTGTGAGCAACGACGCTGC
>PMJE01000479.1 GCA_003157315.1 Myxococcales bacterium
TGAAGAAGCGAAGCAGAAATCAACCAACTGCTGTTGCGGTGGCAACAGCAGATTTGTCAGGACCCCACCTGGGTTGGCAGGCCCGCATTCACCCACGCGCCCATGCCGCCGGCGACGCTCTTCACGATCTGATAGCCCTGGGCCTTGAGCAGCAGCAGGCCATAGAGGGAGCGCTGCCCACGAGCGCAGATCGTGATGACCGGCGCCTGGCGGTCAGTGGGCAGGCCGTCGGTCGCACCCTTGGACAGCGCGGGCAAGGGCAGGTTGCGGGCTTCGGCGATGCGTTCTTGCGCGAATTCATCGGGGTTGCGCACGTCGAGAATTGGCACGCCTGCATCGAGCATCTTCTTCGCCTCGTGCACGTCGATGACGTCAGGACCCTTTTCTGCGAACGCGAACGCCGCCCGGAGGTGCTGGGCGAACGGATCACTGGGAGCGGCAACAGGCGCCTTGGCGTCCTGCTTGGGGAAAAGCTGGGGCAAGTGCTTCTGGAAGGACGAGACGTATTTGAAGGCGTTGTCGGGAAAGATCACGACGACCAGATTGCCCGGCTCGTCGGGGATGGTGTGGAACGCGCCCGCCAGGGCCAGCCCACCACTGGGGCCGGCGATGATGCTCTCCTCTCGATTGAGGCGAAGACAGAGCCCGTACGCCTCCTGGTCGCTGATCTCGACCACGCCGTCGTATTCCTCGGGTGTGAAGAAGTCAGTGAGGCGCAAAGCCCTGCGGCTGCGCACGCCCGGGATGTCGTGACCCTCGGCCGGGTGCACGCCAATGACCTTCACGCTCGGGTTTTGCGCCTTGAGGAATCGTCCCGTCCCGGTGATGGTGCCGCAGGTGCCAAGCGACGCGACGAAGTGGGTGATCTTGCCGCGCGTCTGCTTCCAGACCTCGGGACCGGTCGTGCGGAAGTGCGCATCGGGATTGGCCGGGTTCTTGTACTGATTGAGCTGTTTCCAACCCGGTCGCGCGGCCAGCTCGGTGGCCTTGGCCATGGCGCCTTCGGGCTGGCCGGGCATGGGGCACAGCGNNGCGCAGCACGGCGCGCTTCTCCGCTGGAATCTCCTTGGACATGGTGGCCGCGAACTTGTATCCCTTGGCGTTCGACAGCATGGCCAGGCCCATGCCGGTGTTGCCCGAGGTCGGCTCGACCAGGTGCTCGAGCTTCTCGCCCCGCTCCTCGGCGTCGCGTACGAGATTCGCAGCCACCCGGTCCTTGACGGCGCCGAACGGGTTGTACCATTCGAGCTTGGCGAAAACCTGCGTGTGCTTGTACGGCGTGATGTGCAGCAGGCGGACGATCGGGGTCGGGTTCTCAACGCTGGAAAGCATGTCCAGGATTGAGTCGTAGGCGCGCAGAGCATGGTCGGACATCGAGAACTCCTCCAGAGCGAAGACTATTCGCAAGGCCACAAGTCAGCCACCCAAAGTGGGCTCCCGGCAACCGGCATGCGACGGCCGTGCGTGCCCGGCGGCGATTCCTCCGCTCGCCCCTACAAGTGTCAAATATAGCGGAGGAAAGGGAAGACGGGGCCTTTGCCGTCTTGTCTTTGTCTGCGTGTGGAGCTATTAACCGGCCCGTTAGTTGGAAACGGTCCGATCTTCCTGGAGGGAGCCCCAATGCCGAACCCTGTTGATGCCAGCACTCTTTTGAACGACGCAGCCGCCAGTCAACTTGCCAACACCACCAAGACGCCCCCACAGTGGGTGGGCGCGACGCCGCGTTGGCTGGTGCAGCTTCTTCCCTGGACGCCGGTCGAAGCTGGCGTGTACCGGGTCAATCGCGTGATTGACAATAAGTTCGCGGTGCAATGCTCGCCGGAACTGGGCAGTCAGCTTCCCACGGCCTTTATCGACTACGAGCCCAAGCCGCGCGAGTACTTGCTCAACACGGTGTCCACCACGGTTCAAATCTCCACACGCATCTCGGATCTGTACCGCAGTCCGTTCGACCAGGTGAAGGAACAGCTGCGCATCGCGGTGGAGCGTCTCAAGGAAAAGCAGGAAGACGAGCTGATCAACAACGGCAGCTATGGTCTGATTAACAACGTCCACGATACGATGCGGCTGAAGCCGCGCGCCGGACGTCCGACACCGGACGACATAGATGAATTGCTGGCGCGCGTGTGGAAAGAGCCGGCATTCTTCCTGGCCCACCCGAGAGCGATTGCGGCTTTTGGGCGTGAATGCACCCGCCGGGGGGTGCCTCCGGCCACCGTGACCCTGTTTGGTTCGCCCTTCATTACCTGGCGGGGCGTGCCGCTCGTCCCTTGCGACAAGCTCCACATGGCGGGCAACAAGACCGACATCCTCCTGCTCCGCACCGGCGAGCAGCGTCGCGGTGTGGTCGGTCTGTTTCAACCCGGGCTGCCGGGCGAGGTTAGCCCAAGCCTGTCAGTGCGCCTGATGGGCATCGATCAACGGGGTGTGGCTTCATACCTGTTGTCGCTGTACTGCTCGGCTGCTGCACTGACCGAGGACGCGCTCGGCGCCCTCGAAAGTGTCGAGGTCGACCTCTACTATGACTACAAGTGATGCGGCTGGAGGCCCGTCGGGAACGGCGCCGGCTGTGTCGGGCCTAGCATCGGCTCCGGTCGGCGGCGTGCCCGCGCCTGTCTCGCCCTTGGCATCAACCGCGGGCCTGGCCCCGATGCAAGCGCCGTCGTTGGCAGGGTGGGATCTGTCCACCCTGGCGCAGGCCATGATCGACGTGGTCAGGGATCCGAACGCGCAAGTCTTTCCCGCGGCCAAGGCGGGGGTGACACCCACGCTTTCTCCATCGTCGGTTTCCGAGCCGGCCATCGTGGCTAGCACGCCGGGCGTATCCCCGTCCGCTGCGCCTGCCAAGAGCGACGTACCCACGCAGGTGCTCAGTGTGCCTGCCACGCCAGCAGCACCGCCCAGCGCGGGCGCCATCGACGCGCTTGCCTTGGCCGAACCCAGCGCAGACTTCTTTCGCATTCCCCTGCTGGGCGAGGCTGCTCCGGTGGCGACGT
This sequence comes from Myxococcales bacterium, assembly GCA_003157315.1. The sequence goes on from PMJE01000479.1 coordinate 2,997, forward strand.
CCTATTTCCTGGTCCACACTGGCGCACCCAATCCCGATTCACCCTCCGACATCTCGCTGGTGGAGACCAAGGAAGTCACGCCCGTGTCCCCGGCGCTGAACAAGCCGTTGCGGCAGGCTGGCTTTGACCCCTACGCGGTTCGCCGCGAGTTCCCAATTCTGAATGAACGAATTCATGGCCGTCGCCTGGTGTGGCTGGACAACGCCGCCACCACCCAGAAACCGCAGACCGTCATCGACCGGCTGTCGTATTTCTACGCCCATGAGAACTCGAACGTTCACCGGGCGGCCCATACTTTG
>PMJE01000301.1 GCA_003157315.1 Myxococcales bacterium
CATGATGGCCAGGATGAGCCCGGCGGTGAGCATGCCAATACCCATGGGAGGGCCTTCGAAAAACAGACCCAGGATCGGCCACGACCCGATGTGTTCTGTCAGCCACGGCTGCAAGTGCGCCGCGAATGCCGGTGCGAACACGAACAGGCCCCACATTCCATAGATGATGCTGGGAATGGCCGCCAGCAGCTCGATGGCCACACCGATAGGCCGTTTTAGCCAACGCGGGGCTAGCTCCGTAATGACCAGAGCAATTCCGAAGCTCACTGGAACGCCGACCAGCAGAGCGATTACCGAGGTGATCACAGTGCCGTAGAGCGGGGCCAAGGCCCCGAACTGTTCGGTGACCGGATTCCATTCTTTGCTGGCAAGGAACTTCAGTCCGAAGGTCTTTAGGGCGGGCCACGAACCTGCCAAGAGGGTGACCAGCATCCCGAAGACAGACAGCAAGACCAGCAGCGCGAAGAATCCGGTCAGTCCGCGAAAGAACCGATCGGCAGGCGAGCGCGAGCGAACTCCCGCGGCCAATGGGCCGACCGATTCGGGAGGCTCGCTCTGGCTTTCCTGCGTCGCTGCGCCAACCGAGCTCACGATGCCACTACGGGCGTCTCCTTCACTTCTTGCTGGCCGGCCAGACCTGCTTGCCGTCAGCGCCCTTCAGATCCTTCTCCCAAGTCTTCTCGACCAGCTCCACCACACTCGCCGGCATCGGGATGTAGCCGAGTTCTTTCGCCGCCACGCCGCCGTTGCGGTAGCCCCAGTCGAAGAAGCGCAGCACCGCTAGAGCAGTGCCAGCATCCTTTTGTTGGCGGTGAACCAGAACAAAGGAGGCGCCTGTGATGGGCCACGCGGCAGTCCCCGCCTGATCGGTCAGAACCATGTAGAAACTGCGGGCATGCGTCCAGTCAGCGCCTTTGGCAGCGGCCTGCACACTGTCATCCGTGGGATCGACGAACTTGCCGTCGTGGTTCCTCAGCTTGGCGTGGGCCATGTGATTCTGGGTGGCGTAGGCCGATTCGACATAGCCGATGGCGCCGTTGATTCGCTGAACGTACGAGGCCACGCCCTGGTTTCCCTTGCCGCCCACACCAGTCGGCCACGCAACCGCCTTGTCGCTACCGACCGCCTTGGACCATTCGGGACTGACCTTGGCTAGATAGTTGGTGAAGATCCAGGTCGTACCGGAGCCGTCCGAACGGTGCACCACGGTCACGGCCGCGTCCGGAAGCTTGAGACCCGGGTTGCTCTGCACCAGCCGTGGGTCATTCCATTTCTTGACCTTGCCCATGAAGATGTCCGCCAGCACCTCGGGTGCCAGCTTCAATTCGCCCGCCTTGATGCCGGCGAGGTTGATCACCGGGACCACCCCACCCATGACCACCGGGAACTGAATCAGGCCGGCCTTGTCCAACTCCTCGGGTGTCAGCGGCGCATCGGAAGCACCGAAATCGACTGTCCCCTCGGTAATCTGTTTGATACCTCCGCCCGATCCGATGGCCTGGTAGTTCAACTTGATGTGCGTCTCCTTTGCGTAGGTGTCGGCCCACTTCGAATAGACCGGATAGGGGAACGTCGCCCCGGCACCAGAGATGGTGGTCGCGTCGCCTGCGAAAGCGACTGCCCCTACTAGGGTCGCGGCAACAGTCGCGACGAACAGTCCTTTGGATTCTAGATCGATCATGCGGCTGCCCTTTCTTGTGTCTCGAGATGCGAGGCGGGAGATGTCCCACCTTTCGCACGGCAGTCTGGGGCTTCGATGTTCAAGGGGGTGTGTCAATTGCGTTACAAATCCAACGTATGCGATCTGCGTCTTGGAGTTGGCGCAGGAATTGAATGTGGCTGCACATGCCAGTCCCATTTCGCAGGGGCAGTCGCGAAGGAGAAGCAATGCACGATTGTCACACGACGGTCACGCAGGCGGTGTGACACTGATCCGGCAATGAGCAGTCCCACCTATTTCATGGAAAGCGAGGAGGAGTCCCTTCGGCTGGACCTCAAGACCGACCCCGGAACGGTCGAAGAGCAGGCTCGCTGGGCCGGGGTCGTTCCGGGTATGCGGGTGGTCGACCTGGGCTGCGGCGCCGGAAAGACGAGCCATATCCTGCACCGCCTCGTCCAGCCGGGAGGCGAGGTGGTGGGGATCGACCACTCCCAACCGCGGATCGATTACGCGGTGGAGCACTACTCGGCGAGCGGCATCTTCTACGCCCTCAGAGACGCTCGTGGATCTCTCTCCGATCTGGGTCGGTTCGATCTTGTATGGATTCGTTTCTTGCTCGAGTATTACGGGCAACTGTCTTACGGAATCGCAAAGAACGCTTATCAGCTCCTGAATCCGGGCGGTACCATCTGCCTGCTCGATCTCGATCACAACTGTCTGGGGCACTTTGGCGGCTCCGAGCGTCTGGAAAGAACCATGCGAAACATGGTGCTCGCCACGCAAAGGCAATACGACTTCGATCCCTTTGTGGGCAGAAAGCTCTACGCCTACCTCTACGACCTGGGATGCGTCGACATCGAGGTGCGGATGTCGGCCCATCACCTGATCTACGGAGAGCTGTCTGACATCGACCGCTTCAACTGGCTGTCCAAGGCCGAGGCGGCGCGGAATGCTCCGGGGCTCTTCGCGGAGGACTACCCAGGCGGATATGAGGAGTTCCACCGCGAGCTCTGCGCCTACCTCGATCACCCCAGGCGGTTCATCTACACGCCCCTCATCATGTGCAAGGGAAAGAAACCCACCGCTGGGTGATGATCCGGCCTAGTCGCGTGGGGAGTCGGCGAGCTTCGCTCGCCGCGGACCATCGCGGGAGTGCATGGCGAGGCCGAGCGAAGCGAGCGGGGTGGGGCTGGCGGGTGGGGGGCCGAAGGGCG
>PMJE01000330.1 GCA_003157315.1 Myxococcales bacterium
TTCACGTCCGATCGAGCTTCAACGACAACGAAGGGACGTGGGTCGTGCCTGAAGAAAAAGCGATGGAAGCCGTCCTGGTGTCCGGCGTGACCGCCACCAAGGACGAAGCCAAGATCACCATGGTCGGCATCTCCGATGCCACCGGCATTCATTCCAAGGTGTTCAGGCCCCTGGCCGATGCGGGCGTGGGCGTGGACACCATCGTGCAGGCCCTCTCTGCCGAGGGTCGCACTGATCTGACCTTCACGGTGTCCAAGGGCGACAGCAAGCGGGCGCGCGAGCTTCTGGTCAAGCACTGCGCTGATTTCTGTCCGCCTGACCGTATCCGCACCGTCGAGAACCTGTCCAAGGTGTCGATCGTGGGCGTGGGAATGCGCTCGCACGCCGGCGTGGCGCTCAAGATGTTCGAGGCGTTGGCCAAGGAGAACATCTACATCCACCTGATTTCGACATCGGAGATAAAGATATCCTGCGTCATCGATGGCAAGTACAGCGAGCTGGCCGTCCGCGCCTTGCATGATGCCTTCGAGCTGGGTGGCAGAACCTAGTCCTGCGCGGCGAGATTTCGCGTCTCGCGTAGGGGCGATTTGCGGTCGCCCCGGGCAGCGTGCACGTCCTGCTCCAATTCGGGGGCGACCGCAGGTAGCCCCTACGCGCGTGTGTACCGTTGCAGGCTAGCTCGCGCCAATTGCGGTAGTATGGCCCTCTTGTCGCCTGACGTTCCTGAAATTACCGAGGAGCTTCTGCTTGGACGGACGCTCATCGAGCAGGGTCACCTGGGCACGGCCCAGCGCGTGCTGGTGAAGCTATGCCGGCAGCACCCTGACAATGCGGAGGCTTTTCGTGGACTGGGCGATGTGTTGCATCGCAAGGGCGACGAAACTCGTGCGCGGATCGTGGTTGACTACGCCGAAGACCTGCTCGCTCCCGTGGCGCCCAAACCGACGCAGAAGCCACCACCGGTGCCGCTCACCGCGCGAGCCGAGGCGCTCGCGGCGCGAGCCGATCTGGTCACGCCGCAGGTCGAGCCCGTCAACCGGCAAGCCGAACTCGTCACGCCGCAGGTTGTGCTCGTCAGCGCGGCTGCCGGGCTGATGACCATGGCGTCGCCTGGCGGGCCCGCTGGGCTTGCCAGCACCCCGGACAAGGGCGCCAGGCCGGGCGCCAAGTCCGGAAAATGGAAGTACCTGACGGCCGCCGCAGGGCTTGTGCTGTTGGCCGGAGCCGGGCTTTTCGGCTATCGCGCCTACAAGCCGGCGCAGCGTCGCGGCGCCTCGCCGCGCGAGGAACTGGAAAGTGCGCTGTCGTCTGGATCATTCGAGCGCCTGGTGCGGGTTCGTGATCGGGCGCGCAAGGCCCTTGCTGGCCCAGCGCCAGACGCGGACGCCTTGGTGGGGCTGGCGCTGGCCGATGCGTTCTTGACCCTCGAGCATGGGGAGGCCGCGGCCAAGAGCGCCGACGAGGCACTGCGACGGCTGCCAGCAGACGACCAGCCGAACCTGCAGCGTCTGGCACTCGTCGAGGCTGTGCGGGCCTTGCTCGCGCTGGCTGCTGGAGATCGCGATACGGCCAAGCAGCATGTGGACGTCGGGCTGGCCTGGGCTGCCGGCAAGCCGCCGCCTGCGCTGCTGCTTGCTTCCGCCCGGGTTCGTGGGTTGGCCGGCGACACGACCGGGGCTGGGAAGGATCTGGACTCGGCTCTGCAATCGGCACCCGAATTTGCTCCGGTTGTGGCGGATTGGGCCGCGCAGCGGCTCGACAGCGGAGATGCCACTGCCGCTCGCCGTGCGACGCATGAGTTTCTGGCGAAGAANNTCGCGCGCTGGGCGCGCGGCTTGCTCGCTGGCGGCGGCTCTGGATGCGCGGCTTGACGGCGAACGGTCAGCGGCCGTGGCCAAGGCGCGAGCCGCGGGTCAAGCTTCCGACGATCCGCGCGTGATGGCTGATTCCGCGCTCACCCTGGCTTCGCTGGGCGAGATTGATGCGGCTGACGAAGTATTGGCGCGTGCACGCAAACTGGCTGACGCCACGGCTGTGCCGCTGGCCTGGGCCGATCTGGCAGTTCGTCTCGGGCGCGGCCAGGCGGACGGGGCGGCGCCTCCGGCTGCGCAGCCCGCCCTTCCTGAGCGCATGTTGGTGGCTTTGCGGGCTTCATATCTCAAGGGTGGGGGTGTGGCTCTGGTTGCGGCGGTGAAGAGCGTGCCGGCGGCGCTCGGCGAGATCGATCCTGACCTGCGCATGTACATGGAGCTGGGCCGCGAGGGCGGCGTGTCCCGAAGCGATCGGGCCACCCTGGAACGACGGGCCGAACGTGGCAGTCCGGTCGCAGCTTTTGTCCTCGGGGTACTGGCAGCGCGCGAGGATGACCACAAACAGGCGGCAAAGCGCCTGGAAAAGGCTCTTGCGGGCCACGGCGACGCGTGCCGTGCGGCGCTTCTTTACCTGTCCGCGTTGCAGGCGCAGGACGAGCCTGTCCAGCCCAACCGGGCTGCCCTACGTGCTCTGCACGCCCGCAACGCGCAGTGCCCGATTCCAGAAGTCTGGTATTGACCGGGCACAGCGGCCAAGCTAAATCCGCCAATTCAATGTCAACCTACGACACATCCGACATCCGCAAGGGGCTCAAGGTCATGATGGACAGTGCGCCCTACACCGTGGTTGAGTTCCAGTTCATCAAGCCAGGCAAGGGCGCGGCTTTCACCCGCACCAAGTTCAAGAACCTGCTTTCGGGCGCGGTCATCGAACGCAACATCCGATCCGGTGAGAAGCTGGAATCGGCCAACGTCGAGACCAAGACCATGCAGTACCT
>PMJE01000539.1 GCA_003157315.1 Myxococcales bacterium
GACCAGGGGGTCCGCCCTACAGCCTCTTAAAGCTCACCGCAGCTCTCAAATTCGCTACCCCCGCGGAATACCGCGAGTCGCTCACCGCGAACGGTACGGCATCCTCCAGCCAGTCGTGCCACACCCCATCGGGATCGTGCGATGCCATGGTGAGGGTGTACTCCTGCGGGCACAGATCGCAGCGAAACGCGAACGCGATCTCGAGGGTCTCGCCGGCCGCGCACGGCCCCAGTTTCAACCGTTCCAGTTCGGTGTTGGTGCCGTAAACGTTGAGGCCCACGCAGGTGCGGATCATGATGCCCACCACCGGATCGTCCACGGCGTCGCGGTAGCGAACGGTTACCTTGACGGTGGCCGCTTCGCCGGAGCGCCAGACCATGGTGGGCCGTCCGTCCTCGCCGAAAAGCCCGATGCCCACCACCTCGGCGCGTCCGTCGCCGCTGCGCATGCGCGGGTCGAGCGGCGGCGTGAGGTTCTCCCCCCACTCGCGTAGCCGCCCGGCCAGGTGCTTGCGGTAGGCGTCCAGCACCTCCCGTGGATCGCCGCGGCCGGCCAGGCGTCCTTCGCGCAGCCACCACAGTTCGTCGGCCAGGTGCAGCAGCAGCTCTTCCTCGTGCGAGACCAGCAGCACGGTGGCGCCGGCGCGGCGGAAGCGGTCGAGAGCGAAGGCTGCGCGGTTGCGAACCAGCGGGTCGTGGCCTGCGAAGGTGTGCTCGATGAGCAGCACCGCGGCCGGTGAGAGGTCGAGCGGATCGCCCGGCCCCAGCAGCCGCGCCGGTCCGGAGGCTTCGACGGCGCCCGCCTCCGGCTGCTCGATCCCGGCGGCCAGGCGCAGCAGTTTTCGCTTGCCGCTCCCGTTCTCGCCCACGATGCCCACCACGAAGCCGCCCGGCGCGGTGGCGTCGAAATCCACTAGCGGTGCGGCGGTGACGTGGCGGAATGCGAGAGCCATAAGGTGTAGGGTAGCAGGGCGCGCACGTCTCGAACGCGTTGCGGTCTGTATACCAAGGGGTGCGCGACTTGACCGGCCAATCTTTCCTCATTTTGGGGCTGTGATGCAGTCCAGGTGGTCGGCGACAGCCAGGAGCCTGCGGTCGAGGCGTTGGAGGCGGCGGCGGATCTTCGGGTCCGGGAGTCCACGCCGGTACATTTCCAGGAGGTGGCGTGTAGCCGCGATTGCCTGGCGGATGCCGGATGGATCGGCGCTGGTGGGGCAGTTGGGGACGGTGAGAACGGGTACGGGATGCGGCTGAACCGCATGCTGGCGGGCTGAGTGAAACTCGCGCTGTAGATCTTGCTGAGTGACCTGCACGTAGCGCAACGTCATGCGGATGTCTTTGTGGCCGAGCAACTGCATCAGAGCGGGAAGGCTGACGCCGAGACGGAGCATCTCCGAGGCAAAGGTGTGCCTGAGCCGGTGCGGCGTCGCGGCACAAGAACAGCCGGCGCGTTTGGCGGCATCCGCCAAGGCCAAGAGTAGAGTCTGGTACAAGGCGTAATGGCCTCCGAAACGCGGCAGCAGGAAGCCCTCGGATTTTGCCAATCGCGCAGGAGATGCCAGGGCGCGCAGGGTAAGGAGACGGTCCATAATGCGGCGCCCGTCTTCATCGACCGGCACGAGGCGTTCGGTGTGGAGTTTGCCGAGCGGGACATGCAGCGCCCACTGGTCCGGCCCGACCTGGCGGAGACAGTCCAACGCCAGATCGATGCATTCCCCGATACGGATTCCGGTGGCGCGAGTCAGCAGGAGCGCATTAGCGGGCAAGTCGTCGGTGCGGCGCAGTTCGTCGCGGAGCAGTCGATCGTCCTGGAGAGGGAGCGGTCTGGGCAGGTACTGAGGCTGCGGCGGGAAGTCCTCGCGGCGGATGAGGTCCGGTTGGATAGAATGGCCGTTGGCGGTCAGATCGTCGAGCAAACGGCGAAGGCCCAGCAGGTAGCCTCCGCGGGTTCTGTTGCACAGGGGCGGATCTTGTTCGCACATCCAGCGGAACCAGCCGAGCAGGTGGGGATCGCGGCGTAGTTGCGCGAACCGATGGACTTGCGGAAACGCGCTGTGCAGATAGCAGAGAAAGCGGTGGGCCACGGATCGATAGTCGGTGACGGTATCGTGGCTCAGAGTCAAGGCCAGCGTCCGGGTGTGGTCTTCGAAGATCCGTTCGAGGGTGCCGCTGGAGTGACTCATAAAACCTGCGAAGAGCCCAAACGCGTACGCTTCTCGACGGCGCGGGCGTATTCGCGCCACACGTCCTGGGGCGCGAGTTGGACATAGAGCATGGTGGTGTGAATCTGGGAATGCCCCATGAGGTGTTGCAGGGCCGGCACGGAGATGCCGGCACGCACCATGTCCGCGCCGAAGGTATGACGAAGCCGATGGGCATTGGCATGCGCAACCTGACTGCGCAGGCGGTGATGACGGAACAGCGAGCGGAGCCCGGCGGGAGTCATGGCTCGCCCGCGCTGGCGGCCCTTCAGGGAAACGAACAAAGAGCCGGAGTTGGTGAGCGGCCTTTCCAGCCGCAGATAT
>PMJE01000072.1 GCA_003157315.1 Myxococcales bacterium
ACACCCCTTCGAGAAACTCCATCAAGATGTAGGGCGCGCCCGCTGGCGTTACGCCAGCGTCGAAGACCTCGATGATGTTGCGGTGCCGGATGGCGCTAGCAGCCCGCGCCTCGTTGAGAAAACGCCGGACCAGCTCCGCATCCTGCGCCAGCGCCGTGTGCAGAACCTTGACGGCAGCGCGGCGTTCGATGAGCGGGTTCTCGGCTAGGTACACCTCCCCAAAACCGCCCTCGCCGAGCAACCGGACGATGCGGTAGTTACCGAATAGGTGGCCGGCCTGTAGCGCCATAGGTGCTTCGCTCCTAGGGTACTACTGGCCCCAGTGTGGACAAGCAAATTCTGGTCCCCGAGCACCCGCGTGGTCGACGGCTACTTCGCGCCGCTGGGCCACACAAAATGCGGTGTAGACAAGTGGCACGCAGCACAGACAGCACCAAGCTCTCGCTTCCTTCGCACATCGGCATCGACAGGCACAGCACGCAGCCAAGCGCCATCCCCAACGAGAATCTAGCTAGTGAAGAGACAACTATTGGCTTGCTGACTTCTGGCGGGTGCGTGGCCCCTGCGCACCTCGGGTCTAACGTACTCCTGGGGCCATCGTGGACAAGCGAATCCTGGTCTCCGCCACGAGAGCCAACCACTCGGCCTCGCCGAAGCTTGTCTCGCGTATCACCTTCCTGCGTGGCGACGGTTTCTTTTGACCGGTCGCGCCCCCCACCTTATAGTTGGGCGTTTCCATCCACGACTCACCAAGGAGGAATCGATGTTGATTCGGGTTGGCCTTGCCTCGGCGGCTTGTCTCTTGTTCACCCAAACCGCGATCGCCCAGCAGACGGCACAGCCGTACGCGCAGCAGCCGTACCNNCAGCAGCAGTACCCGCAGCAGCAGCCGTATGCGCAGCAACCAGCGCAGCCGTATGCGCAGCAACCAGCGCAGCCGTACGCGCCGCAACCAACGCAGCCGTATGCGCAGCAGCCGAGCCAACCTGCAGCCCCGCTCCCGAAGGCCCTCACTCTCTGGGGCGCGGTTGGATACGGTGGCATGTACGGTGTTGGAGTCCGCTTCATGTTCCCGGTGGGCCCCAGCCTGCTCAAGCTTTCCAATATTCGCGACCAGCTCGCCGTCGAGCTCGGGGTGGATTACCTGCGCGAGAGCTATGGCTACTTCTCCTACGGTAACTATTCTTGGAGCGAAATTCTGCCGGTGGCGGGTTGTATGTGGCAATTCTGGCTTCTGCCCAACCTCGCGGTCTACCCGAAGGTGGACCTCGGATACGCGATCGGCTGGCTCTCGGGATACGACTACTGCAACGGCATTCCCAACTGCTCGAATCCGAGCTACGGCGGCTTCTTCTGGGATATCTCGGCCGGGGTCATGTACACGCTTGGCAAAGTTGCCCTGCGTGCCGAGATCGGCAACGAGCTGGTCAAGGGCGGCGTCGCGTTCCTGTTCTAGGAACGATTGGGGACGGGCGCGGCTGTGCGCGACGCTCGACCGCCAGCCGCACCGGCCTGACCTCAGGCACGGCCACAGTGACCTCCAAAGCTGTCCACGTCCCGGACGGCCTACTCTACTAGCCAGCATCTCAGCCCTCGACGTGCTGGTTGTCGCCTGCTAGGTCCTGGGGCGATGAAGTTCTTTGTGACCTGCGCGCGGGGCACCGAGGGCGCGCTCCGCCGCGAGCTGGTTAGCCAGCGCATTCACGCACCCCGCGGCGCGACCGGCGGGGTTTCCTTCGAGGGCACCATGGAAGATGCCATGAAGGTGTGTTTGTGGTCTCGCGTGGCCATGCGCGTCCTGCTGGAAGTGGGCAGTTTTTCCGCTTCCGACGCCGACACCCTCTACGCCGGCACACGTGCCGCGGACCTCAGCCGCTTTCTCAACCGCAAAACCACGCTTGCCGTAACTGCCACCACCCATGAGAACCCTGAGCTGCACCACTCGGGTTTCGCCGCACTGAAGGTGAAAGACGCCGTGGTCGATGCCATCCGCGACCGCACCGGCCACCGTCCCAGTGTCGACGTGAAGAACCCCGACGTGTCCATTGTTCTGCATCTGCGCGGCAGCGACGCCCGCCTGTTCGTCGATCTGGCCGGCGAACCGCTCCATCGACGCGGATACCGGGTGGCCATGGCCGACGCACCTCTCAAGGAATCCCTGGCTGCGGCAGTGCTCGCCCTGGGAGGCGTGCCGGCGGATCGGCCGTTTGTCGATCCCATGACCGGCACAGGGACGTTGGCCATCGAGCACGCGCTGGCAAGCCGCAACATCGCCCCCGGCCTGCGCCGCGCCTTTAGCTTCGAGCGATGGTCTGACCANNGCACGCCGGAATGCCCGCGCCGCCGGGGTGGCCGAGGACATCGAGTTTGCGGTTGCCGACTTCGCGACGCTTGTGGCGCGCGACCCGCCCGGAACCATCTGCTTCAATCCGCCCTACGGTGAACGCCTGCCTGGTCCGACACCCGAGCAGCCGCTCGACCAACTCTACGCCACCATCGCCCGCACCCTAGAGCAAATGCGCGGGTGGCGCGCGGTCATCCTGTGCGGCAATCCGCTGCTCGCGCGCGCCCTCCGGCGCAAACACGAGATTTCGCACCGACTGTGGAACGGCCCACTCGAGGCGCGCCTACTGGTCTACCGGCTGTAGTCGCGTGGGGAGCTCGCCGGCTTCGCCGGCGACGCACCATCGCGGGAGGGTTTGGGAACNNCGTCTGTGGAACGGCCCGCTTGAAGCGCGCCTGCTGGTGTACCGGCTGTAATCTCTACATTCCGCTCAAAAAACGCCACTTGTTGTTGGATGTTCTTTCCAGCAAGAACCTGTGGCGATCGTTGACGCGGCGGTAGCGTTCCCCGGTCTCACTCTGCAGTTCGAACGCGCCGTTGAGAAACGCGTCGACCTCAGCCTCACTGCCCTTGATCCTCACCTGTTGGTATTCGATGTCGTAGCGAAGAGACTGCACTCGCCCTAGGCGAGCGGTCAGAATCTCACGCAAGCCGTCGTAGCCGTAATCATCGTTCGCCTGGGGCGTGCCCCCATCCTCGAAGTACTTCTTCGACGCCAACAGCAGCAATCCTTCGATGTTCTTCTCGATGAGAAAAGCCCGGTACTGCTCGATGGTCTCGACGATGGCCAAGTTGTCCTCGGTGGCAGGGATGGTCGTTCCCACCAGGTACCGCGTGTGACCGCAGCCAGCAATGCCTGCAAACACGACCGTCAGCGCGACGAGTTTCCACGTTGTCATAGGCTTCTTGTAGGGACTAGCATCAATCGTTCCAGCAGGAAAGGCCCGCGACCGGGCCAGTCCGCGGCCACGCCCAAGTCCACGCGCGACTCCCTGGCCAGAAATAGTCCGCGCTGCTGCCAAGATGACAGCACATTTCAGTCGCGTGGGGAGCCCGCCGGCCCTTCGGGACGGACAGCCCACCCTGCCCGACCCGCGCGCTTCGCGCGCACCCACGCCGGCGACGGACCATTCCCATTTCAATAGTCGTGTG
>PMJE01000486.1:0-5182 GCA_003157315.1 Myxococcales bacterium
CACGGCCACCAGCCCGGTGGTCAGAAAAAATGGCCCGCCCACTACCCGGCGGGAGTTGAGCACCCGGGTGACCGTCACCCGTGCTCCCGAGGCGTCGCCGGTGTGCCGGACTAGGTAGTTCTCTTCAATCTCGCGCCGCAGGTGGAAAAGGATGAGGGTCCAGGTGGCCAAAACGACATAGACGAAGAAACCGACAATGAAGACCGCGCTCACGGCTTGCCAGGCAGCGGCCAGCATGACCAGGAACGACAGGATGTAGATCTGCAGGTAGTCGCGGTTGCCGCGTCGCTGGCAAAGCTTGTACCCGAGCAGGAAGAGCACGAAGTCGAGAAAGGGGGAAAGATCGACTTCGGGGAAACTACGCGCGACCTGCAACACGGCCAGGGCGAAGAACCCCACCGTGGCCAGGTTGAGTAGCGGCACCGCCCGATCGAGCAGTCTGCCCAGGCGCGTGTCCGGCTCGATGAACCAGGACAAGATCGCGGCCGCTGCCATGACAGCCATGCTGAGCCACGACGCGGTTTGCGAACTCGCCAGCGTGGCAAGCGCCGTGCCCGCCAGCAAGTAGGATGTGAGCTTGTGAACCAGGCGGAACTTCACGACGGCCTCGCTGCGGAGGGGCGGGAGATTTCCAGGTGTGGTGCCTGCGGGCCCTGCAGCACGCGCAGGACGGCGATGCCACGCAAGGCTGCTGGGAGCGTCGCCTGTCCCGTCGCAGCGGCGGGCCGCATCTCGACCAGCGCCAGGTGCCGCAAAATGTGTGAAGCCTGGATGTTCCCCGGGCCCGGGGCCAAGAACGCGCCGCTGGTGGCCAGGCCGACCTGATAGCCTTGGCGGAGCAGCGCCAGCGCCGCGGACGCCGCTAGCGAAACCGCGGCTTCAAAAGGCGCCGTGGGATCCCCGACTGGCGGGGGTTCCTTTGGCTGCGCGTCGTCGAGCGCCACCACCACCACGCGTCCGGTGTTGCCTTCGAACTGGCGCACGAAATGCCGTCCGCGCCGGGCCGAAATGCGCCAATGGATGTCACGCGGATCGTCTCCAGGTCGGAACTCGCGCAGGCTTTCGAATTCGCCCCGACGGGTGCGGGTGGTCGACTGTCGGTCGTTCAGCTCGGCCAAGCCCGAAGACAGCACCGCGTCCGTGACGGGCAGCAAGACCGGGTAGACCAGCAGTTCAGCCGGAGCGTCCACATCCATCGACCGGCGGAGCAGCCCAAAGGGAAAGCGGGTGGAGACACGCAGGCCTGACAGACGGTGAATTCCGCGGCGGGGCAAGGTCCGGCGGTAGGCTGTCTCTTGTTCGCGGCCGGCCGGAACCTTCAGGTAGAAGCACCGGCGATCCACCGGCTTTTCCGCCACCATGTCCTCGACTTCCAGCGAGAAGGTGGGGATGCGTTTCTTCGCATTGCGAACCGCAATGCCAACCAGGAAGGGCGTTTTGGCGTGGATGGCGGCGGGCAGGCGCCGGGTCACGACCAGATGGCGCAGGCTCGCCTCGGATAGGACGCCGTTGGCCAGAAGCAGACACAGCAACATGCCGAAGATAAGGAAAAGCAGGTTGATGCCGCCGTTGACCGCGGCGAAACCGAGAATGAGGGTGGCACCGATGAACCACTTGCCTTCACGTGTGAGGCGGAACCGGCGGGGAGGCCGGAACCAGCGCCGAAAGTGGGTGCGAACCCTGGGAAGATTCACGATCACCCCGGGACGGGCAACCGATTGAGAACGTCCGCCACGACCCGTTCAGCTTCCTCGCGTACGCGACCGGTGGAATCGAGCTGATTGGCCAGCACCAGCCGGTGCGCCAAAGCGGGCAGCGCGAGCTGCTTGAGGTCGTCGGGCAGCACGTAGTCGCGGCCGGCAACCAGTGCCGAGGCGCGCGCCACGTTCCGCCAGGCCAGCTCAGCGCGCGGGGAAAGACCCAGGGCCAAGAACGGCGAGCGGCGGGTCTCGCGTGCGACGTCGACGATGTAGCCGGCCAGTTCGGGCGAGATGCGCACGCGTGCGGCGGCTTCCTGCAGGGAGATGACCTCCGCGAGCGAGAGGGCCGGCTGCAGCCTGGCCAGGGCATCTTCGGCCACCGCTGGTGCTTCCAGGATCAGACTCTTCTCGTCCTCCAGCGAGGGGTAGTCGATGCGGATGCGCAGCGTGAAGCGGTCCATCTGCGATTCGGGCAGCGGATAGGTTCCGTAGTGCTCTTCCGAGTTTTGCGTCGCGACCACCATGAAGGGCGGCTCCAACCGATAGGTGTTTCCGTCGAGTGAGACTTGGCCGTCGTTCATGGCTTCGAGCAACGCGCTCTGCGTGCGCGGGGTCGTGCGGTTGATCTCGTCGGCCAGNNGCCAGCACCACATTGGCGAAGAGCGGACCCGGGCGAAAGACAAACTGGCCCGAAGCCGGCTCCAGCACCGAGACGCCGAGAATGTCCGAGGGGAGGAGATCGCTGGTGAACTGGATGCGATGGAATGCGCCGCCTATGGAGAGGGCCAAGGCACGGGCCAGGGTCGTCTTGCCCACACCGGGCACGTCTTCGATGAGCAGATGGCCGCGCGCCAGCAAGGCCAGGACCGCATTGCGGATGGCCGCAGGCTTGCCTCGGATGACCTGGGCCATGTTTCGCTCAAGTCGTTGCAGCAATTCGGCCGCGGGGCGCTCACGTTCGGCCGTCATAAGTCGCGTCATCGCCTCCATGATACCTCAGCCAGGGGCTCTCCGCTCACGGAGGCTGGCTACCTATTCCACACAGAGGCACGGAGAAGGAAGAGGCCGGAAGAGAGGAAGGGGTTCGGACTGGACAGAACCCAACCCTTCCCTCTCTCTTGTCCGGCTCTGTGCGCTCTGTGCGGAAAAGCTAGCCTGCGGCCTTGAGCGTCTTGATCTGGGCAATCAGCGGCGGAACCGTCGACTCCCAGGTCGCGCACAGGCCATAGTCGGCCACCTGGAAAATAGGCGCTTCCGGATCCTTGTTGATGGCCACGATCACTTTGCTGCTCTTCATGCCAGCCAGGTGCTGGATAGCGCCTGAAATCCCCACCGCGAAATAGAGTTCGGGGGCGACCACCTTGCCGGTCTGGCCCACCTGCAGATCATTGGGCACCATGCCGGCATCGCAGGCCGCCCGGCTGGCACCCAAGGCCCCGCCCAGCAGGTCGGTCAGCTCCTCCAAGACCTTGAAGTTCTGGGCGTCTTTCAACCCACGGCCACCAGCCACCACCACCTTGGCTTCGGTGAGATCCGGGCGCGCGCTCTTGCTTGCGTGCAGGGCCACCAATTCGGAGCCGAGCGCATCGATCGGGCCAGCCTCCAGTACCTCCACCGTGCCGGCGCTGGCCGCCGGGGCGGCAGGCGGAAACTCGGTCTGGCGCACGGTCGCCACAACTACCGGGGTCAGCACCTCCACATCGGTGAGCGCGTTGCCGGCATAGCTCGGCCGGCGGAAGCTCTTGGCGCCGATGACGGCCACGATTTCGCTGGCCATGCCCGCGCCCAGCAGGCTCGCGGTGCGCGGCAAGATGTCCTTGCCGGTCGAAGTGGCTGAAGCCACCAGCGCCGCGGCGTCGATCTTCTTGACCGCAGCCACCAGCACCGATGCCCAGGTTTCGGCCAGCGTGGCAGCCAAAGCCGCGTTGTCGCAACAGAGAATCTTGTCCACGAAGCGGGCCGCGTCTTGCGCAGCGGCGGCGATTCCGGAACCGATCACGACGCCGACCACCGGCCCGCCATTGGCTTGCGCCAGCTTGCGTGCCGCGGAAATGGCCGGCAACGAGGCCGAACGCAGGTTGGAAGTCGTGGTTTCCAGGAGAACGAGTGTCGCAGTGCCAGCCATTAGATCACCTTCGCTTCGTTGTGGAGCTTCGCCACCAGTTCCTCGACGGAAGCCACCTTCACGCCCGCTTTGCGCGCGGGCGGCGCCTCGTGGCGCAGGGTCTTGACCAGGATTCCGCCAGCTACGCCGAGAGACTCGACCGTGATCTCGCGCAGCTCTTTCTTCTTTGCGGCCATAATCCCCTTGAGCGAAGCCAGGCGTTGGGTGTCTTCCCACTCGGCGGTAGCCGGAGCCAAAGCCTCGTTGCGCACGGCCTTCTTGCCGATGATGCGCAAATCCACGGTCATGATCGCGGGCAAGCGCACACGGCGCTCTTCCACGCCCGCGTCCNNGACTTGCCGTCAGCGGCCAGGAGGATGCTGGCCAGGAAGGTGGCCTGTGGCCAGCCCAACGAGGCGGCCAGGATCTGGCCCACTTGGTTGTCGTCGCCGTCCACCGCCTGTTTGCCCATGATCACCAGGTCAGGCTTCTCGGCGTCCACCACTGCACGCAGGATGCGCGCCACCCGGTCAGGGTCGAGCGCGCTGTCATCACCGGCGATCAGGGTGGCGCGGTTGGCGCCCATGGCCAGCAGCTGCTTTAGCTGGGCCGAGGTGTCCTTGGGGCCGATGCTGACCACCACAACCTCGCCCACGCGTTCGCCGCCCTTGCCCTTCTCGGTGAGGCGCAAGGCGGCCTCGACCGCGTACTCGTCAAAGGGGTTCACCTGCCAGGTAGTGCTCGCCAGGTCGACCGAGCCGTTGGCAACTTTCAACTTGAGGTCCGGGTTGGGAACTCGCTTACAGGGTACAAGGATCTTCACAAGGGCCTCCTTCGGGACAGGTTCGTCGATATGGAACAGCTAGCTGGTGGCGGATCGCAACGCCCCTTCCAGACAGGCCAGGATTTCGTCGTTGATGTCCACCAGGTAGACAGTGATTGGCTTGGGTTGTCGGTGGGCGCGTAGCTCGTCCACCATGGCACGGGCCGCTTCGGAAGGGTCGAGGCCGCCCAGGCCGGTGCCCAGGCCGGGAATGGCAATGACATCAAAGCCCCGGAGGGTCGCTGCGATGAGGGCCGCGCGAGCGGCGCGACGAGCGTTCTCAACCCCGACCTTGGTGCCGGGCTCCTCCATGGTCGGGGCGTGAATGATGTACTTGGCCCACAGCTTTCCAGCAGTTGTAACTACTGCTGCGCCAACGGCTATGGGCGCCAGCGACATGGCCTCCTTTTGGATGGACGGGCCGCCCTTGCGGGACAGTGCGCCAGCCACACCACCGCCCATTATACCCAATGAATTTGCAGGGTTAACGATGGCGTCGACAGCCATGTCGGTGATGTCAGCCTTTGCGATATGGATCTGCATCAGTTGCCGCGC
>PMJE01000486.1:5202-7110 GCA_003157315.1 Myxococcales bacterium
ACCCGAGATCCCCGCGCCCTGGGGAGCCGGACGACTTTCGGCGGAGGCGGAGGCCCGATTTGTCGAGGGAGTTGACTACTGCGGGAGGTTTTTCATGGGACAAGCGGAAGCGCAACTCGCGCTCTACCGACTCGCATCCATACTCGAAGCGGAAGGTTTGCCATACGCCATCATCGGCGCATTCGCGCTCAATGAGTATGGCCACAAGCGAGTCACCGTCGATGTTGATCTCGTTATGCGCGAGGAACACCTTTCTGAATTCAAGCGCAGGCACCTCGGCAACGGCTACCAAGAACGAGTTCCCGGGACAGGCAAGCTTCTTGATACATTGCACGGCGTGAACATCGACGTGCTCAGTACCGGCCACTTTCCCGGCGACGACAAGCCGAAGCCCATCGCCTTCCCCGACCCAGCGACGGTGGCACTACGCGGTGAACACTTCGCGCTCCTGCCCATGCCACGTTTCATCGAGCTGAAGCTGGCCTCTGGCATGGTTGCCGTGCATCGGGCGAGGGATCTCGTGGACGTCCAGGATCTAATCAGGAGCGCGGGCCTTCCGGCAAGCATGGCTGACCAGCTTCACCCATGGGTCCGTGAGAAGTTCCTGGAATTGTGGCAGCTCGCCCAGATTCGCGACCCATTCTGAAGACTGGTTCATCGCGGGCACCATCCGGTGCGTACGCTTTTCCTCTTCGGTCGCCGACGGCGGCAGAGCTAGACCGGCCCCGTCCTCAGAATCCCAGTGTCACGCACGGACGCGCAGCGCGCCCGGCAGAAGCTCGAAGCTGGCAGGAAGGTGGCCGGGGGTCTCGCCATCGATCTCCAGAGGAATCTTTGCCTCGCGGTCGGTGGGCGCGACTTTCAGCCGGCGCAGCCGCGTGCCCTGAACTTCCTTCATGGTCAGATGGTTGCCGCTGTAGATGCGGTGAATATTGGCCATGACCCCAGCGCGGCCTAGGTTGCCTACGGTGACCAGATCGAAAAGTCCGTCGTCGAGCAGGGCCTCCGGGCAGATCTTCATGCCGCCGCCAAAGAAACGCCCATTCCCAACCGCTGCCAGCAGGACATTCATTCGCCGTTCGGGCTGGTCGTCCAGCGAAAACACGACGTCGACGTTGTCGTAACCGACCAGCGAGCGCACAGTGGCCGAAAGAAAGGCAACCCGGCCGCCCAGCCGCTTGGAAGATGCGTTCGCCTGTCGCGCCACATCGCTGGAGAAGCCAAACGAGACCACGTTGACGAAATGGCGCTCCGCTGGCAAGCCATCGTCGCCAACGAAGGACACGCGCCCGGCGTCGATAGTGCGAGCGGGCGTGTCGCGGATGCGACGGGCCGCCTGGCCCAGGTCGTCGTCTAGATCCAAGGTGCGACGGAAGTCGCCACCGGTGCCGCGCGGGATGATGCCAAGCTCGCAGGCGCTGCCGGCAGCGAGAATCCCGTCCGCCACCTCGGAAACCGTCCCGTCCCCGCCCATGGCCACGATGAGGCCGCGCCCCGCCGCAGCTTCCTCTTGGGCGATGCGCCGCCCGTCACCCTTGGCCTCGGTGAAGCGCACGTCGACCGGGCCAAGCCCATCGGTGAGCGGGCCGAGCAGGGCAGCCCAGCGTCGTTGGCTGAGTCCGCCTCCGGAGCGGGGATTGACGATCACGACCGGTCGTTGCACAAGGCAGTCAGGTTAGCACGAAGCGGATGGGGCACGTGATCGCCCTACCAAGAGATGATCACCGTGCTGCCTTTCGCGGTTCGGGTGAGTTAGTTTTTGCCTTCCGGACCTGTTAGGGCTAGCTTCCAACTCGGCTGGCCTTGTGGCCAAAGAGGATATGGCGATGAATCGGGGAACCTTGGCACTGGCTATCGCCTTCTGCGCGGGTCTGCTTGCCTGCAGTAGCGGCGCCGGCAACAACGGCA
>PMJE01000484.1 GCA_003157315.1 Myxococcales bacterium
AGGATCACGCCGAGCGCGTAGATGTCGGTGCGATGGTCGACTTCCCTGGCGCCGCGGGCCTGCTCTAGCGACATGTAGAAAGGCGTGCCCATGGTCGTCCCGGTCTTGGTGATACCGATGCCGGTGTGCAACTTGGCGATGCCAAAGTCGAGCACCTTGATCAGATCGCTGCCGTCGTTGCCCCTGCAGACGAAGAGGTTCTCGGGCTTGAGGTCGCGATGGACGATGCCGCGGCTATGCGCGGCGGCCAGCCCGCGGCAGGCCTGAATCATTATGTAGGCGGCGCGCGGCGCGGGCAAAGGGCCACTGGCCAGCAGCAAGTGGGCAAGGTCCGCACCCTCCAGGTACTCCATGACCAGGTAAGGCGCCCCGTCGACGGCCATGCCGGCGTCTACTACGGCCGCTATGTTCTCGTTTTCCAGGCTACCGGCCGCCTGGGCCTCGCGCTGAAAACGGGCCACGATCTCGGCGTTGCTGGCCAGCATCGGGTGCAGGAACTTGATGGCGAAGCGGCGGCCAATGTGCGAGTGCTGTGCCTCGTAGACCTCGCCCATGCCGCCCGAACCAATCAGGCGCACCAAACGATACTTGCCGCCCGTGGTCTTTCCCACGCGTGTGTTGGCAATGGCGTAGTCCTGAGTCACGGCGATTCTCCCGGGCCCTGTGCAAGTTTCTTGCCAGCCGACTCTTGTGCCGCCCTGATCATATGGTCAGTACCCGAAGCCATCGCCGCGCATTAGACGACGAGTCTCCCCGTCTGTCCACACCTGTATTTTTCGGGTCATTGCGCTTCCCCTGGGTCGGTGCCGGCGATGCCGCCCGCTTCCATCAGACGATAGGCGCGCTGGCGTGAAATACCGACGGCTGCGGCGGCGCGCGCGACGCTGCCCTTGTGGGCGCGCAGAGCCTCGGTCAAGCGCGACAGCTCGCGTTCGCGCCGCGCGCGGTGGGACTCGGGCGAGTTCGGGGCGACCGCAACCGCGCCCGAGCCAACCGAGGCAACCGGAGCAGGCACCGGTTCGCCCGCCGCCGGATGGTTAAGGATGTGCTCGGGCAGATGCGAGCGGCGCAGGACTTCCTCGTGGCCATGCAGAACCAGCAGGCGACGCGCCAGCAGGTCCAGCTCGCGCACATTGAAGGGCCAATCGTGCAGGCAGAGCTGTTCGACCAGGCGCGCTTCGACCTCGGGCGGCCGGCCACCGGAATGCAAACTCAGAAGGTGCGAGAAGAGATAGGCGATCTCCTGCTTGCGCTCGCGCAGCGGCGGCAGGCGAATGGTTAGGCCGTCAAGCCGCGCGCACAGGTCGGCGCGAAAGCGGCGCTCGCTCACCACCTGAGCGAGTGGAATCTGCGTGGCGGCCAGCACGCGCACGTCGATGCGCACTGGAACCGACTCGCCCAGGGGCGCAATCTCGTGCTGCTCCAGCGCACGCAGGAACTTGGCCTGGATCGGCTCGGGCAGGTCAGTCACCTCGTCGAGCAGCAGGGTTCCCCCCTGGGCGGCGCGGAAAAAGCCAGGGCTCCCCCGGTCGGCTCCGGTGAATGCGCCCTTGCGGTAGCCGAACAGCTCGGCTTCTGCCAGGGTCGGCACTAGTGCGGCGCAGTTCACGGCAACGAAGGGTCCTTTCCGACCGCTCCACTCATGCATGGCGTGGGCCAAACCCTCCTTGCCGGTTCCGGTTTCACCCAGGATCACGGTTGGCAGTTCACTGGATGCAGCCTTCTTTGCCTGCTCAAGGATTGGACGAAGCACCGGTCCGCCAGCCAGATTGGCGGCGAGCAAATCAAAGACCGGGTCAGGATCAACGGTGTCGGCCGGCACCTGAATCGCGATGCCGATCCATTCGCCCAGGCGCAGAATCTGGCCGGGCGAGATCGGGGCTTGGCTGACCCGCGCGCCATCTAGGAATATGCCGTTCCTGCTGCCGAGGTCCTTGACGATGTAAAGCGGACCGTCGCGGCGGATCTCGGCGTGATGGCGCGAAGCTTCCTTGCCCAGCAGCTTGACCTGGCAGTCGTCGTCGCGGCCCAGCAGGATGCACTCGTCGGAAAGCAGCGTGAGCATCCCGCGCGAGGTCGGGAATACCCAGCGAATGGCCAGCACGGTTGGCTTCGACCCCTCGGAAGCCGTGTTCCGCGACGACATAGTGGTATGGGCCGCACGCAAAGCCATCGGACGGCATTAGACGACGAACCGCTCCGCGTGTCCACACTCCTGACAGCGGGCGCGGTCTACCGGTAGACCTCTTTCCTATTTCCGATGCGAACCACCAGGATTCGGATCAACTGATCCTCGATATCGGCGATGATTCGATAGTCGCCAACCCGGTACTTCCAGAGATCCCCCAGCTTGGAACCCTTCAGCGCCTCACCGACAGCACGGGGATTCTCGATCGTGGCGAGGCGCTCATTGAGAAACTTCAAGATACGCCTCGCGACCTGAGCTTCCAGGGCATCAAGCTCGCGCGAGGCCTCGCTCGCGAATTCGATGGTCCAGATGCGTTTGCTCATCCGCAGTCTTGCAACGCTTGGCCACTACAGCCCGTGGCGCTTCATCACGTCTTTGAGTGGCACCGTGGCGGCGCGCCCCGCGCGGATCTCGGTGAGGCGCTGCTCGGCAAGGTAGATGTCCTCCAGATCCTCGATGTGCTCGATGATGGCCGCGCGAGCGTAGAACGTCTTGGTTCGACCTGTGGCCTTCGCCAGGGACGCCAAGCGATGTTCGACCTCAGCTGGGAGACGTATCGCGAGCATGGGCTGACCTCCGTGAAACGCTATACAAGTATAGCACCCGCAGCCAGGAAACAAGTCGCTTTGGAGATCGGCATGTCGCCGCCCCACTTAGCTGGTTCCACTCTGGCGGGGTGCAGGTGGGGTAGAATGCGCCGGTTCAAGGAGACCAGCATGGCATTGATTCAATTCACGCGTAACCACACCGACTATTCCACGGACAAGGGCTATCAGTTTGAGTTCTTCTGCGACCGTTGCGGCAACGGTTTCCGGAGCGAATTCAGGGCGTCCGCGGTCGGGTTGGCCACCAGCGCCCTGCGCGCCGCCAGCAACATTTTCGGCGGGCTGCTGGGTTCGGCGAGTTCCGGCGCCTACGAGATCGAACGCGCAGTTCAGGGCCCCGGACGCGACAACGCGTTCAGGGAAGCCATCGAGGAGGTGAAGCCCAGCTTTCGCCAGTGTCCCAAGTGCGCCAAGTGGGCCTGCACCAGCTCATGCTGGAACCAGAAACGGAGCCTTTGCTACGACTGTGCCCCCGACGTTGAAACCGAACTGGCCGCGGCGCAGGCCCAGGCCACGGTTCAGCAGGTTAAGGACAAGGTCGCCGCGATGGACATGACCAAAGGCATCGACATGACCAGCGAGGCCGCCGCACTCTGTCCAGGTTGTGGAGCGCGCACTCAGGGAGCGAAGTTCTGCCCGGAGTGCGGCAAGCCGTTGCGGCCGAAAAACCAGTGTTCACAATGCGGGACCAAGGTTGAATCGGGCACGAAGTTCTGTCCCGAATGCGGGACCAAGATGATCTAACCAGGTTCTGGCTGGCTCTTTCACCACAGAGAGCACAGAGAACACAGCGATCGGATAGGAAGAAGGAATGTGGACTGCGCAGAACCCAACCCCTTTCGCTTTCCGGTCCGGCTCTGTGGCCTCTGTGGTGAAATAGCTAACTTCTATCCACGGTCCACGCGATTCTGGTCAGTGCCCCCCGCGGGCGCGCCAGATTACCTGCGCCACTGCTATCACGGCCAGCGGCCAGGCTATCAGAAGCGCGTGGATGAGCGCCACCCAGGGAACGCCGACCAAGGCATAGACCAGAAAGGCCAGGATGAAGAAGTCGCGCCGGCCGATGCTGTGTACGTAAACCAGCAGGTCGCGCTTGCCTTTGCTCGCCCTGGCTTTCATGTCGGTGCTGCCCACCAGGTGCCAGCGCACCTTTATGATCTCGGCGCCCACGCCCTGCAGTCTGATCTCGCGGTAGGCGACCACGTCGTACAGCAGGTGCGTGGCTGCGTTCAGCAGACCCGCCGCCAGTGCCAATGAACTGCCAGTGGCGCGGAAGATGCCAACCCCGATGCAAGCGAAAAGCACGATGTTCAGCCCATCATCCACCAGAGTGTCCAGCCACTCGCCCAGTGCGCTTTGCTGGAAGCGCACCCGCGCCAGCTCGCCATCGCAGCCGTCTAGGATCGACTGCAGGTGCGCGAGGAAGAAGCCCCATACCATGAGGGCCGGGCCACCGCTCGCGACCAGCAGAGCGCCCGCCAGGCCCAACAGGGCCGCACCCAGGGTGACCTGATTGGGAGAAAACGGCAGGTGAGCAAGCAGGTGGCGCGTGATGAAGAACGACACCGGCTTGTTCAAGTAGCGCGCGACGAAACCCAGATCGCCGCGCAGCAGTTCGGCGAAAACAGCACGCTCGGCCTTGCGGCGGCTGGCCTCATCGATGACCCGCACGCTGCCTTCGAGTGAGTCGCTGGCGGGGCGCACCTCGTCGGCGCCCACCTCGATGGCACCCGACATCTCCCGGCGCAGCGCCGTCAGGTTCTCGGGCTTGGGCACCTTGTGCACCTGCACCGAGGCGGGCAAGTAGGTGGGCAAGCGGCAGCTCCCGTCAGAGGCCAACACCACATGGTATTGCTGACGGTGCAACTGCTTGATGGCCCGTTCGAGGACCGACAAGCCGGCCACGCGCATGGACGAACCCACCACCTCAGCCAGGGTGGCGCGCAGAAGCACAGGCGACTTGCTGGGCTTCCGTGCGTCCGCAGCAGGCGCAGTTGGGCTGGTGGGTTGCTCGGCGGGGGGCACGGGGGCAGCTAGTCTTGCACGGCAGGCGCGCGCCGGGCCAGGATAATCAGAATTTTTCTGGGCGGCGCGGGCGCGGATGACCACCACCAGCCCTTGCTCGCCGAACCATCGCCAAGCATTTAGTCAACCCAGATCCACAATCCAGGGGCTGACCGCGACCTGCACGACCACCGCATCCGGCAGACACACCCAGTGCGGGCAGCGATCGAGCAGCCACGCGTCGGTCGAGGCAGCCACCCAACCAGTGGCAGCGATGGCGCGGTCGGGATTGTTGGCCAGCTCGACCTGCCAGGGCCAGCCTGCCGACGCGGCCATTGTTTCGATCGTGCCGCGCAGCCGGCCGCTATTGGAAACCGGACGGTCGAGAAACCAGCGCACCTCGGCCGGTGCGGCGCCGGCAATGACGTTGCCTAGCAGTTGCAGCGCGCGCTCGGTTTCCTGAACCTGGCGGTAACTGCCGTGCACACTGGAGAGATCGCGTAGAGCCTGATCGCGTCCGCGCAGCAAAAGACCGCCCGAAAGCGCCGCCTCACTGGTAATGAGACAATTGAAGCCATCCACCGCCAGTGGCTGGCCCTGCAGCTCAGTGACAGTCAGTCGCCGCTGGCGGCGCTCAGTGGCCGCACTTTCACCGCAGGAACTGCGCAATACCGCCAAACGCTGTCGCTCGCGCAGGCCAAAGTGATCGCCCACCAACTTGAGCGCCGCTCTCTGGCTGTAGCCGCGCGCGAAAAGCCACGACAGCTCCTCAGTCGCCTGGCGCAGGACCGGCACCTCGGCAGGTGCGAAAAGTCGGCTGTCGGCCGGGTGGCGTCCGCGGTGCTGGCGCTGGTCAGGCATGGCGAGCGACTCACTTCATGCCCTGGCAACGCTTTTCGCAGTCGGTGAGCGAGTTGCGCGACTGGCCCGGCCTCTCCCTGCCCTCGTCACATCGAGCCAGGCAATCCGATAT
>PMJE01000142.1 GCA_003157315.1 Myxococcales bacterium
GGCCACCCTGCGGGTGCGGCCGGCGCGGCTGCCTGGAAACCGTGGCCTCGACTATGGCTCTGCTCCGTGCGGCCGAGGACGCGATCGCGGGCAAGCAAGCGACGCGGCTGCAGCGGGTGGAGGGCAAGCTAGATGTGGCGGCGCTTGCCACGGCGGCGAGCGAAGGGGACGCGGTCGCCAAGCGGATTCTGGCGCAAGGAAGTGAGCACCTGGGCCGCGGAATCTCGTTTCTGCTCAACATTCTCAATCCCGAGATGATCGTGCTGGGCGGCCCGGTCATCGACGCGGGCGAGCCTTTCTTGCACGAGGTACGCGCCTCGGTCGCGCGTCACGCGCTGCTGCCGCGCGGGGTGGCCATCGTTCCCTCGACCCTGGGCGACCGCGCCGAGCTGACCGGCTCGGTATTGCTGGCCATGGAAAAGACTGTGCGCTCGTACCGAATCGTCGGCAGCCACGACGTTCGCGCGCGCAGCGCGACGGAACTGTAGCGCATAGCTGCCTTTCCGTTGACAGTGGAAAGAAACCCAACGTGCTGCCATTCATGAAAAGTCGGTTGTTAGTGCCGAATATTCATGGTATGGAAATGCCGTGCTGGGACGCAAGAGTCACGTCGCCGCCATCGGACGCCTGTTCCGCTCGCATCCGGTGGTCGCCATCTTGGGGCCACGACAGGTGGGCAAGACCACGCTGGCCCGTCTCTACGCCGCAGAAGCGGCATCCCACGTCCAGCATTTTGACCTGGAAGACGCGGACGACATCGGACGCCTGGCTGAGCCTATGCTTGCGCTCGGTGCTCTGCGCGGACTAACCATCATCGATGAAGTACAACGACGGCCTGAGCTGTTTGCTGCCCTGCGGGTTCTGGTAGACCGCCCTCGGGCGCACCAGCGCTTTTTGGTGCTGGGTAGCGCGTCCCCTGATCTGCTACGACAGTCTTCCGAAACCCTCGCCGGACG
The DNA here is from genome assembly GCA_003157315.1 of Myxococcales bacterium. The sequence continues at coordinate 957 of PMJE01000142.1, forward strand.
GATCGCCTACCACGAGTTGCCAGGGTTTTCTCTCGCCGAGGTGGGGACGGGCGCCCTGACCAAGTTGTGGCTGCGCGGGGGATTTCCCCGGTCGTTTCTGGCCACGTCGGAGGCGGCCAGCCTCGACTGGCGCAGGAATTTCGTTCGGACATTTCTTGAACGAGACATTCCGCAATTGGGTTTTGCCCTGCCGGCGGTCACCCTGCGCCGGTTCTGGACCATGGTGGCCCACTATCACGGCCAGATCTGGAACGCCTCGGAAATCGGGGCTTCGCTCGCGCTCGCCGACACAACGGTGCGACGCTACCTCGACTTGATGACAGCCACGTTCATGGTCAGGCAACTGGCGCCATGGTTCGAGAACTTGGGCAAGCGTCAGGTGAAGTCGCCAAAAGTGTATCTGACCGACAGCGGCCTGTTGCACACGCTGCTCGGCCTCCCCGATTTGCATGCGTTGGAGGCGCACCCGAAGCTAGGCGCGTCCTGGGAGGCGTTTCTCATCGAACAGGTGATACAGCGCCTGGGCGCGGAACGCGATGAGTGCTTCTTCTGGGCGACTCACCAGGGCGCTGAGTTGGACCTCCTGGTGATTCGCGGAGGCCGGCGCTACGGTTTCGAGTTCAAGCGCACCTCGGCGCCCACTGTGACCAAGTCCATGCGCATCGCCATGGAGGATTTGGCCCTGCACAGCCTTGACGTCATTCATGCGGGCGCACACAGCTTTCCGATGGACAAGAGGATCCGGGCCGTGGCGGCCGGGCGGCTGTTGCAAGATCTGAAGCCGCTGCGGTAGCCTGATGGCAAGCTCGATAGGACCTTACCGAGGTTCCCTTGGAGGACGTGGGGCTGGTGGCCCGGATGTGTCCTGACGCCGACCGCCGGTCGCGTAGGCGTGCACGGTTTTCGACGGACAATTGCCGTGAGCGCGGCTACGTTTGCACATCGAAGGCAGACGTCAGCCCTAGCCAGATGAATCGAAGAATGGAGAGGGTATTGCTACAGATACCGACTCACCAAGTTCTCCAGCATTTCCTGCCGGCCCGAACGGGGCTTGGGATCGAGGTTGCGTGCGTTGACTTGATCCGCGATCTGCACGAGTGAAAGCTTGCGGTCTAGGATCTCTTTTCCCAACCCAGTCTTCCAGCCGGCGTAGCGCGCGTCCACCACCGCAGGCAGCTTGCCGTCGGTCAGGATGCGGTCAGCGACCAGCAGGGCGTGCGCCAGGATGTCCATGCCGCCCACATGGGCGTGGAAGAGATCCTCGGGGTCGAAGCTCTGCCGGCGCACCTTGGCGTCGAAGTTGAACCCGCCAGTGGAAAAGCCGCCGGCTTGCAAGATGCGCGCGAGCAGCAGTGAAAGCTCGCCCAGGTCATTGGGGAATTGATCGGTGTCCCAGCCCAAGAGCGTGTCGCCGCGGTTCATGTCGATGCTGCCAAACAGGCCGGCCGCCAAGGCATAGGCAACTTCGTGTTCAAAGGTGTGGCCCGCCAGGGTGGCGTGGTTTGCCTCGATGTTCAGGCGGAAGTCGCTGTTGGACAGGCCATAGCGCTGCAGAAATGCGTCCACTGCTGCGGCGTCATAGTCGTACTGGTGCTTGGTCGGCTCGCGCGGCTTGGGCTCGATGAGCAGGGGCCCGCGGAAACCGATCTTGTGCTTGTGCTCGGCGACCAGATTCATGAAACGTCCGAGCTGGTCGAGTTCGCGCTTCATGTNNGCCCCACAGCACGTAGTTTTCGCCACCCAGACGCTGGGTGACTTCCAGTGCCTGTTTCACCTGGGCCGCGGCAAAGGCAAAGACCTCGGGATCCGGGTTGGTGGCAGCCCCTGCCATGTAGCGCGGGTGCGAGAAGAGATTGGCAGTTCCCCACAGCAGCTTCACCCCGGTGCGCTGCATGTGGCCGGCCAGAACGTCGGCCATCCCGTCGAGCCACTTGTTGGTCTCGGCCAGGCTGCGGCCCTCGGGCGATACGTCGCGATCGTGGAAACAGTAGAAGGCCACGCCCAGGCGCGAGAAGAAATCGAAGGCAGCCGCGGCTTTCTGCTTCGCGTGCTCGAGTGTGTCACCTTGCCAAGGGCGCTCGAAGGTTCCGCTGCCGAACATGTCTTTCCCGTCCGAGGCGAAGCTGTGCCAGAAACACACTGCCATGCGCAGGTGATCCTCCATGCGCTTGCCGCGCACAACGCGATCCTTGTCATAGTAGCGGAAGGCCAGGGCAGACGCGGCGTCCGGTCCGGCATAGCGAATGGGCTCGATGGCTGAGAAGAATGAATCCATGGAGTTATTTTTACCCCTTTACAAACGGTTTGGCTAGAGTCGGATTCAGTGCGTGGCGACCTGCGGTCGCCCCTACGTGGAACATAGTGCCGCGGGATTGTAGGGGCGACCTGCGGTCGCCCCCTTCAGACCAGGATCTCGTTGAGCCGGCGTTCCAGTTGCTGGCCGGCTTGCTCGTACACCCACCGGGTGGCCGGGTCGGGCTCGACTGCCAGGTGGTTGGCTGGGGCGGAAAAGCGGCGGGCCAACTCGGCCCAGGCCGTGCCGGCCACCGCCTGGGCCGCGCGCAGGGCGCCGCCCAGGGCTGAGGAGTTGGACACCTGCAACGGCACGATGCGCGCCTGGAACACGTCGGCCAGCACGCGCAGGATGCCGGGATTCTTCGAGGCGCCCCCGGTGACCAAGATGGGGTTCATGTCCTCGCCAATCCAGCGCGAGTGCAGGCGCAAGCTGAGCGCTTGGGTCTCGACCACGGCGCGGGCAGCGGCATGCGGGTCGTGGCCTTCGACAAAGGCCGCGGATCCGAACCAACGCACGACCGGCACGGGCAAGCGCGGCGTGATCTCGGGGACGAAGTAGGGCAGCAGCAGATTGCCGCTGTTGCCGGGCCGGGTGCGCTTCAGGATGGCATCCGCGAAGATGTCCCAGTCCAGGCCAAAGCGGTGCGCGATCTCTTCGCGCGCGAGCGAGCCATTAGCAAAACAGGCCAGCGCCATGAAGCCACCCGCGGGGTTGCCGAAAACGTGACCGTAGCCGCGCGGATCAGTGCGCGGGGCGGCCATGGCCGCGAACACGGTGTCGCTGGTGCCCAGGCTGATGACCGCTGTGCCAGGATGACTGGCGCCCATGCCAACCAGGCTGCTCGGGTTGTCGCCGGTAAAGGCGATCACCGGCGTGTCAGGGGCAAACCCGTACTTTTTCACGAAATAGTCAGCCACCACTCCCACCCGCGTCGCGCAAGGCACGGGCGCGCGTAACTTGGCGCCCAAACCTGGCGCGGTGGCGTCGAGCAATTCCTGGCTCCAGGTCCCGGCGCCAAGGTCGAGCAGATTCATGCCCGCTCCGTCGCCCAGATCGATGGGCGCGGTACTTGCGGTGAGCAGCGAGGCCATGAAGGAGCTGACCAAATGAATCTCGCAGGTGCGCGCCCAGTCCGCGGGCGAATCCTTGCAGAACTTGCGGATCTGTGGGCCGGTAAAGCGTTCAATGGCGCGCGATCCGGTGATCGCCACCATGCGGTCATCGCCGCCGACGGCGCGTGCGATCTCGGCGCACTCCGCGCTGGTGGCGCTGTCCATCCAAATCGGCGAGGTGCGTCGGCTGAGCAAGGGCTGCACCTGATCGCGCAGCGGCCGATCGATCGACCAGGCGCCCACCGTAGCGAAGGAACGTGCCAGGTACACCGAGCCGTGCTGCTGCCCGGCCCCGCTCACCCCGCGCACGCTGGCCAAATCCACACCGGCCTTGACCAGATCGGCGAGAAGCAATTCAAGCGCGTCGACCCACATGAGCGGATCGCTGTGCCGGACTCGGGGATCCTCATGCACGAGGAACCCCTTGGGCGAATGGTATTGCGGCAGCCGCTCGCCAAACACCACACTGTGATTGGCGCACACCGTGCCCGTGTCCAGGTCGATGATCAGCCCCGAAAGGCTCTGTGTGCTGGCGTCCAGACCTAGGTAGCGCGCCATATGTCCTCCAGAATTCTCACGAAGGGGGAACGTTGCGGCTCGCGATGGTGCGGCCGGTTTCCCCTGGCTCGAAAAAGTGCACGCGATCCATGTCGATAGCCACCGGCAAAGTCACGCCCACACTCCAGCCTGCGCGCGCATCCACATGGGCGACAATGCGCTCGTGCCGAGCCGTGGACAGATACACATCCATCTTGGCGCCCAGCGGTTGCAGCAACCAGAGCTTCATGGGCACAGTCACCGCATTCTTTGCGCCCGAATCGCCCGGCCGGGGAAGAATGAGGGCTTCGGGCCGCACGCCCATGACCAGATCGGGATTTCCGGCCGGCCGTTCGCGCAGGGCAGGCGCGGCCCAGGCCGGCACCGGCAGCTTGGCCGTGCCCTCGTCGAACAACAGTTGCCCAGCCTCATCGACCAGGCGTCCGGCAAGAAAGTTCATGGGCGGCGTGCCGAGAAACCCAGCCACGAAGCGGTTGGCCGGGCGATGATAAATCTCGAGCGGGCCGGCGCACTGGTGAACCACGCCGTCCTTCATCACCACCACGCGATCGCCGAGAGTGATCGCCTCCTCCTGATCGTGGGTCACGTACACGGTGGTGCTGCCCAGTTCCAGGTGCAGCCGCTTGATCTCGGCGCGCATCTCGACCCGCAATTTGGCATCCAGGTTGGACAGGGGTTCGTCGAAAAGAAAGCACTGCGGGTCGCGCACGATGGCGCGTCCCAGCGCTACCCGCTGGCGTTGCCCACCCGACAACTGGCGCGGCCGCTTGTCGAGAAGCTGCGCAATCCCCAATTTGTCGGCGGCGCGCCGGACTTTGTCGTTGATGGTGGCCTTGGGCGTGCGGCGCAGGCTGAGGGCAAAGGCCATGTTTTCGAAGGCCGTCATATGGGGATAGAGCGCGTAGCTCTGGAAGACCAT
>PMJE01000638.1 GCA_003157315.1 Myxococcales bacterium
CATGATCACCAGCTCGACGCTGATGAGCAGCATGCCGATGCTCATGCCCGCGCGCAGCGGAATGGCATAGATCGGATACGGGATGCCCTTGAGGCTCGCAAACGCCGTGCGCGAATTGGCAAACGTGTTCACGCGGATGCCGAACCAGGCCACACCGTAGCTGCCCGCGATGCCGACCAAGCTGAACAGCATGATCACCACCACACGCGGCACCGGGTAGTGCTGCAGAACTCCGAAGTACACCACCATGATGGTGCCGATGAAGGCCCACAACAGCATGATGAACTTGCCCTGGGTGACCAGGTAGGTCTTGCAGGTCTCGTAGATCAGCTCGGAGATCTCGCGCATGCTCTTGTGCACGGCCAGATTCTTGAGCTGGTTGTAGATGACTAGACCGAAAACCATTCCGAGCAGGCAGATCAGCAAGCCGCCCATGAGCAGCTTGTTGCCAGCGACACCACCTAAGAAGGTCGCAGAGGCCAGGTCAGGCAGCTTCAAATTCGCCTCGCCACCCCTGTGGGCTTCCTCGGCAAAGACTTGGCTTCCAGACAATAGCAGCGGCAGCAGGCCGCACAGAGCAGCGGACAATAGACGTAGGGGGTTCATGCGGTTCCTCCGGGCGCGGAAATTAGTCCCAAGTGCTCCGACTTATCAAGTGGAGAAGGGCAGAGATGCATATACCCCCTATTCCGGTCGGAATTCCAACGCAATTCTGGCCGGCGCGCCAAGCATTCGCGAAGCTCCTGGCCTCTGCATAGCTCGCGGCCAGTTTTGCGATAGTCTGGCGCCATGTTCTTGCTTTCCCGCATCGCCGCCGGCGCAGTGCTCTATCTCGCTCTGGCGCCGCCGGTCCGCGCCGCGCCCCCTGAAATGACCTTCGAGAAATACCGGCTGCAAAATGGGCTCGACGTCATTTTGCACGTGGACCACGCGGTACCCCTCGTGCATGTCGAGATTTGGTACAAGGTCGGGTCAAAGGACGAAGCCCCGGGCAAGACCGGCTTCGCCCACCTCTTCGAACACATGATGTTCCAGGGGACCAAGCAGATCCCCGAGGACGCCTACTTCAAGTATCTGGGCCAGGCCGGCGCCTCGGCACGCAACGGTTCGACCACCACTGACCGCACCAACTATTTCGAGACCCTGCCGTCGAGCGAGCTGGAATTGGCGCTGTGGCTGGAAAGCTCGCGCATGGGATTTCTGCTCGACCGCCCCTCGTTCGCAGCGACCTTCCAGAATCAACGCGACGTCGTGAAGAACGAACGCCGGCAGCGCATCGAAAACGTGCCGCTCGGGGGCGTGACGCGGGTGGAACTGGAGGCGCTGTTTCCGCCCGGCCACCCCTACCATCACGAAGTGATGGGGTCCATGAAGGACCTCGACGCCGCAAGCGAAGATGACATCCGCGCTTTCTTCAACCGCTACTACGCGCCCAACAATGCCGTGTTGCTTATAGCCGGCGACCTCGACGTCGCACAGGTCAAGGGCCTGGTGGACAAGTATTTCGGGCCCATCCCGGCCGGACCATCGCTCAAGCAACCGCCGGTGCCGCCTATCCCTGCACCCACCGGCGAACGTCGCATCGCCATGGAGGCCAAGGTCAACCTGGCGCGAGGCCTGATGGCCTGGAACACGGTACCCATCTTTGCACCCGGGGACGCCGAACTGGATCTGCTCGCCAACGTGCTGGGCGGTGGCAAGAGTTCGCGCCTCTATCGGCGCTTGGTGCTTGAGCTGAAAATTGCGCAGTCCATGTCGGCTGTGCACATCAGCCGGCTGCTGGGCGGGACCTTCGAGATTACCTATGTCCCCCTGCAGGGACATGGCCTGGCCGAGTTGGAGACGGTCATCAACCAGGAATTGGAGAAGCTGCGAGCCCAGCCCGTCGAGGCCGCGGAACTGGAGCGCGCCCGCAACGGCATCAAGACCGATCTGGTGCGCGGCCTGGACACGCTGCAAGGGCTGGCCGGTCGCCTGCTGACCTACGATATGTTCGCTGACGATCCGGCGTACCTCGGCCGCGACCTCGGCCGATACGAAGTGGCCACCCCAGAAGCCCTACAGAAATGGGCAGCCCAGATCCTGCGTAGCAAGGCGCGCGTGACCATTGACATCGAACCCAACAGCAAAGCTCCCATCATGGGCCGCCTGGTCTCGCCCGCGTCGGCGCCCGAACCAGCCGCGCTAGCCGCACCCGTCGACGCAAGGCCCGTCCCCGCAAAGCCCGTCGCTGAAAAGCCCACCGCGCGGCAGACCCCGGACGCCGAGTTTCGTCAAAGACTTCCCACCGCCGCCAAGAAGGCCCCCTTTAGGGTGCCTGAGGTGAAGCGGTTTCGCCTGAAAAATGGCCTGCGCGTGCTCCTGGCCGAATCACACAAGCTACCTTGGGTCGGGGTCGAGATGGTGATGCGCACCGGAAACGGTGCGAATCCGCCCGACAAGGCCGGCCTGGCCGATTTGGTGGCGGACATGCTCGACGAGGGAACTGCCACCCGCAGTGCCACGGGCATCGCCGAGGAGATCGCACAACTGGGAGCGACGCTTTCGACCAACGCTACCTGGGATGCCTCTTCGCTGTCCGTGTCGGCGCTCAGCGAAAATATGGACCGCGCCCTCGATGTGTGGGCGGAGGTTCTGCTGCAGCCGGCTTTCTCCGAGGAGGACCTTGCGCGCGTGCGCGAAATTCTGCTTTCCACCCTGGCCCGGCGCAAGGACTCGCCGCCCATGCTCGCCGGCCTGACTTTCGCTCGGGTTCTGTACGGCGAGCGCCATCCCTATGGCTGGCCCGCCAGCGGCACCGAGGAGTCGGTGCGCCGGCTCACACGCAGCGACGTTCAAGCTTTCTTCCAGGAATACTACCGGCCCAACAACGCCGTGCTGGTGGTGGCGGGAGACATCCGGGAGGCTGAATTGCGCGCCAAGATGGAAAAACTGCTCGCTGCATGGAAGCAGAGGCCCATCCTGGCGCCAAGGATGCCCAAGGCGCCACCGGTGGAGAAGACGCGGGTCTTCCTGGTCGACAAGGCGGGCGCCCCCCAGTCGTCGATCCGATTGGGTTTGCTCGGCATCGAGCGCAAGAATCCCGACTACTATCGCGCTCTGGTCATGAACCAGATCCTGGGGGGGAGCTTCAAGCGCCTGGCGCTCAACCTGCGCGAGACCAAGGGCTGGACCTATGGGATCGGCTCCATGTTCGAAGCGCGACGCGCGCCGGGGCCATGGACGGCAGGCGGTGAGTTCGTGGCCAACCACACTGCTGATTCCGTGGCCGAGATCCTGAAGGAAATTTCCGCCCTGCGCAGCGACGAGGTCGGTGACAAGGAACTGAAGGACACCAAGGATGAGATCATTCGCGCCTTCCCGGCGCGCTTTGCCACGGCCAACCAGGTGGCCGCGCAAATGGCGGCGCTGGCGGTCTACGATCTTCCGGACAAAGAGCTGCAAACCTTCTCCGCCCGCATTGCAGCCGTCACCGCCGCGGATGTGCGCAAGACGGCGCAGAAGTACCTGCGCCCCGACAACATGGTCATCGTGGTGGTGGGCGATCGCGCCAGCATCGAAGCTTCGCTGCGTCGGATCGGCGAGGTGGAATTGCGGGATCTCGATGGCGCGCCCATCAAGTAACCACGCGCGCGTGTCCCGGTGACATCGTTTCGCGAAACTCGCGCCAGCCGGCTGGCCGATGAAACCGGGACCTTGTACAAGCAGGCCGACCTGGCCGTGGCCCTCTGCTACCCGAGCCCGTACCACGTGGGGATGTCGTCGCTGGGGTTCCAGAGCATCTACCGCAGCTTGCACGCCCTGCCTGGCTGCACCGCAGAGCGCGCCTTTCTTCCCGACGACCTGAGCGAGACGCACCGGCTTTCCGAGGAGCTTTGCGCCTACGAATCAGGCCGGCCCGTGAGCGACTTTCCCGTGGTCGGGTTTTCGCTGGCGTCCGAGCTGGAACTGGCCGGCCTGGTGACCTGCCTGGATCTTGCCGGAATCCCCGCGCTTGCTGCCGAGCGTGCGACGCATGCGCGGACCTTCCCCTTGGTCGTGGTGGGCGGACCGTTGACGTTTTCCAACCCGGTGCCGGTCGGGCCTTTTGTCGACGTCATCGTCATGGGCGAGGCCGAGGGGCTTCTCCCCATCCTGGTGAACCTCCTGCGCGAACAGCCTGACCGCGAATCTCTGCTTCACCATCTGGCACAAAGACCAGGCTTCTATGTCCCC
>PMJE01000300.1:0-2357 GCA_003157315.1 Myxococcales bacterium
TGCGCGCGCTCGACCGGGCACGCGAGGTAGTACATGAGGAGACGGACGCTTCCGCGGAAACGCGCGAACGCGCCGGCCAGCAGCAGGACGTTTCCGCGGAAACGTCAGCGCCGGGCTCGACTTGGCCCTCGCGCGCGGATGGCATGGTGGCCCTGGCTGAGAATTTCCTCGCTGGCAACCCCGCGACCGGCAATGGCGGCGAGCGTTTTCAGGTCATGGTTCACGTCGACCAGGACTCGCTGGCGCCCGACGGCACTCTTTCAGCCAGTCTGGACAATGGGACTCGCGTTTCCGCGGAAACGTTTCGCCGCATTGCCTGCGATTGCGGCGTGGTGGCTATCGCTGGCGACGGCGCCGAGTTGAACATCGGTCGTCGCGCGCGCTCTATTCCGCCAGCAATTCGGCGCGCGTTGGCCTTGCGCGACCGGAGTTGCCGTTTCCCGGGCTGCACGCACACGCGCTTCCTGCACGGCCACCACATCCAGCACTGGCTGCACGGGGGCGAAACCAGCGTGAGTAATTTGGCGTTGCTGTGTACCTTCCATCACCACCTGGTCCACGAAGGTGGCTGGACAGTCGCCCGCGGCGAAGATGGCGAGTTGGCGTTCACGGCGCCAGACGGCCGCGCGCTGGCGGGCGAGCCGCCGCGCCAGATGGTCAATGATGTGCTTGAGTCGCTGCACGAGTGGGCCACCGACCGCGGGCTCGACCTTGGGGCAGATAGCAATCTGCCGCTTTGGGATGGCACGCGGCCCGACTACGACTGGGCGGTGGGCGCGCTGCTGCGGGCGGGCTAGGAGTTAACCGATTCACCCGGCCAGCGCTGCTTTTAACAGAGCGGCGAGCACCATCCCGATTCCTGCCACGCAAATCAGGAAGCCGGCGGCACCCAGGTAAAACCAGGGGAGAACCTCCCGGCGGCCCTGCTCGTCGAGTAGCTGGTGGCGCGAAACCGGCGACCACAACCAGCCGCGCGTCTGCGTACCCAGACGGACCAGGGATCTGCGCAGCGCCAGATGATACACGATGCCGGCACCACCGCCGCCTACCAGGCCGACCAGCGCGAGCAGGCCGCCGAGCAAGAACTGCAGAATTGGCCCGGGCACGGCCAGCAGACACAGGTAGGCCAGAAGTCCAAAAGCCACGAATGCCTCAAGCACGGCGCGCTCCTCAACCGTGCGGGCGGATCATCCTAGATGGGCGGCGTATAGTTGCTGCCGCAGGTGCATTGCTCGTACTCATTGTCGCCCCAGCAGGTTTCGCCGCCATCGCTCTTCACCCCACAGGTATGCTGCCCGCCAGCGCTGACCGATGTGAATGTGCCAGCAGGTGGCGTGGATTGGCCGGAGGAGTTGTCGCCCCAGCAAATGATGCCGCCGTCGGTCTTCACCGCGCAAGTGTGTTTCCCCCCAGCACTGACGGACACGAACGCGCCAGCGGGCGACGCGCCTTGGCCGGAGGAGTTGTCGCCCCAGCAGGTAACGCTGCCATCGGTCTTGAGCGCACAGGCGTGGAAGTAGCCCGCGCTGACCGACGCAAAAGCGCCCACAGGCGGCGCGGCTTGGCCGGAGGAGTTGTCGCCCCAGCAGACGATGCTCCTGTCGGTCTTCAACCCGCAATTGTAGGAGTAGCCCGCGCTCAAGAACGCGAATGCGCCGGCGGGTGGCGTGGCCTGGCCGCTTGAGTTGTCGCCCCAGCAAACAATGCTCCCGTCAGTCTTCAACCCGCAGGTATGCGCGCCCCCGGCACTGACGGACACGAATGCGCCGGCGGGTGGCGTGGCCTGGCCGCTTGAGTTGNNGGCGTGGCCTGGCCGCTTGAGTTGGCGTCCCACCATCCAACAGGCCAGCACAAAACCGTGCCGTCGACCTCGACTCCGCAGGCGTGCAGGCCGCCCACGCTGACGGACGTTAGGCCGTCGGTAACTGAGGGCAAATAGTCGTCGACGACGCCCTGCTGTTCATAGCCCCAGCAGGTGGTGACGCCGTCGGTCCTGAGGCCGCAGGTGGCCCTGCCGCCTGCACTGACCGACGCGAACACGCCCACGTGTGGCGTGACTTGGCCGTCGGAATTGCTGCCCCAACAGGTGATGCTTCCGTCGGTTTTCAAACCGCAGGTGTGGGAGTAGCCCAGGCTGACGGAGGCGTAAGTGCCGGCAGGAGGCGCGCCCCCGCCGAGGGCGCCCCAGCATGCGATGGTGCCGTCGGTCTTCACCCCGCAGCCGGAACCACCGAAAACGCTGACGGATTCGAAGGTGCCAGCGGGTGGCGAGGGCGGGAGCCAATGATTCGGGCCGTCGTCGCTCCAGCACGCTAGGGTCCCGTCAGTTCTCACCCCGCAGGCGTCCTCCCCCACGC
>PMJE01000300.1:2434-7666 GCA_003157315.1 Myxococcales bacterium
GTCCCGTCGGTCTTCACCCCGCAAGCGAAGTCCTGCCCCGCACTGACGGAAGTGAAGCTGCCAGCGGGTGCACCCAGGCCGTCGCCGTTGAGGCCGCAGTAGTTCTTGTCATCGCCCCAACAGACGACGCTGGCATCGGTCTTCAGCGCGCAGGTGGCAGCAAACCCAGCGCTCACCGACGCAAAAGGGCCGGCGAAGCTGCTAGTATCGGCCGGGACAAGAGGACCGCTGCCGTCCGCTCCACCAAGTGGGCTCGTCACGCCGCCCAGCCCACCTCCGATGCCGCTGTCCTCGCCCGAGCGGCCACCACTGGCCTGCGTGACGCCTGTGGCCTGTGTGCCGCCTGTGGCCTGTGTGCCGCCTGTGGCCTGCGTGCCGCCTGTGGCTGAGGTCCCTCCAGCCGTTGCGATGTTGCCTGCCCCAGCATCCGGTCCTGACTTGAGTCCGTTTCCTGCGCACCCGCCGGCCCCCAGGACCAGCCACACCAGCGTGGTCAGCTTCTCGACAACTATCCGTTGGTTGACCCACACGGCAGTTCTCGCGGCATAATGAAAAACTATACGCGCACTGCGACCAGGACACAACCCGCAGTCGACGCCACCTTCGACCGCCCAGCCAAGCCCCTTGCCGTCGGATGCGAGACAGGACAGAACTATACTTTTCGAGGCTGAAGTTTCATGCCCAAGCACAATTCCGAACGCCGACTCGCGAGCGGCGATGAAGCCGTAGCCCAGGCCGCGCTTGACGCCGGCGTGGGGCTGGGCACCGGGTATCCAGGCACACCGTCGACGGAGATTCTAGAAGCCTTCGATGCGCTGGGGGGACGGGCGCAGTGGGCGCCCAACGAGAAAGTGGCACTGGAGGTCGGCATCGGCGCCGCCTTTGCCGGCGCGCGCGCCCTGGTCACCATGAAACACGTGGGTCTGAACGTGGCGGCCGACCCGCTGTTCACGGCGGCCTACACCGGGGTGACCGGCGGCCTGGTCGTCGTCTCGGCGGACGATCCGGGAATGGCATCCAGCCAGAACGAGCAGNNAGATCTCCGAGCGCTGGCGCATCCCGGTGCTCCTGCGCATGACCACGCGGGTATGCCATTCGGCCACCCTGGTGCAGACCCAAGCCAATCTCGCGCCACCCGCGCCGCCCAACTTCGTGCGCGATGTGCCCGGCCGGGTGATGATCCCGGCCTACGCACGGCCCGCGCACCAACGCCTGCGCGCCAAGCTGGCGGCGATCGCAGCCTGGAACGAAACCGATGGTCCTACCCAAATCGTCGACGGTGAGAGAGCCCTTGGCATCATCACCTCGGGCATTTCTTTTCAGCATGTGCGCGAGGCTGCGCCGCAGGCGCGCGTGCTCAAGATCGGCCTCAGCTACCCCCCACCGGTAGAGACCATGCGCCGCTTTGCCGCGAGCGTGGACCGCGCTCTGGTCGTCGAAGAGGGCGACCCATACCTGTATGAAGCCGCGCGCACTGCCGGGATTACCGTCGAGCAGAAGCCCGAGATGTACCGTTTTGGCGAGCTGAACGTCGGCCGCGTCCGCCGTATTGTGGCCGGCGATGTGTCGCCCGAGCCGGCGCTGCCGGCCGGCAAGCCGCCCGAGCTGTGCCCAGGCTGTCCGCACCGAAACGTGTTCGAGGCCCTGCGCGACTTGGGCTGCATCGTGGCGGGCGACATCGGCTGCTACACCCTGGGCGTGCTGCCGCCGTTTTCCGCGATGGACACCTGTGTCTGCATGGGCGCGGCTATCGGCGTCGGTCTGGGATTGCGCCACAGTCTGCCGTCTGAGCAAGCACGCAAGGTGGTCAGCGTGATTGGCGATTCCACCTTCGTACACAGCGGGATCACCGGCCTGGTTGAAATGGTCTACAACCCGCCGGCCACCGGGCATGTGCTGGTCGTCCTCGACAATGGCACCACTGCCATGACCGGGATGCAGGAACACCCGGGCACTGGACGCAGGCTCGACCACGAAGCAACCGGCCGCGTGGTCTTCGAAGATCTGGCGCGCACCCTGGGCATCAAGAACGTATACACGGTCGACCCCATCGCGGACTCGGATAGCATCACGCGCGTGCTGCGCGAGGCGCTGGGGCGCGACGAGCTGTCGGTCATCATCGCACGCCGGCCTTGCTTGCTGGCCGCCGGTTCCATCAAGCTTTGGGAGAAGAAAGCCAATGCCGGGCAGTAGCAACGTGGTCAACGTGGTGGTCGCGGGGTTGGGCGGCCAGGGTGTGCTCAAGGCCTCGAGCATCCTGGCTGACACGGCTTTTCGCGCCGGGCTCGACGTCAAGAAGAGCGAAATCCACGGCATGAGTCAGCGCGGCGGCTCGGTGTCCAGCGATGTGCGCTTCGGCGAGCGAGTCTTTTCGCCCATGGTGCCTGCAGGCGAGGCGGATTTCCTGGTGGTGCTGGCCGCGAGCCAGGTTGAGGTGGCGCGGCCGGTGCTCAAGGCGGGCGGGGTCCTGATTCACCCGGGTCTGGTTGACGAGGCGCGGCTGGCGAACAAGCGCAGCCTGAACGTGGCCTTGCTCGGAGTGCTTGCTCGCCAGCTCGATCTTGCCGACAATCTTTGGCACGCGGCGATAAAGGCCGCCTTGCCCGAAAAACTCCACGCCGCCAATCTGCAGGCCTTCGCCATCGGAAAGAACCCATGACCCCGTCTTCGCCAGAGCAAAAGCCCCACTATCATCCTGCCAGTGCGCCCGACTTCGTGCCCACGCCGCTTTTGCGCAGGCTGCAGCTCGATAGGCTGCAAGCCATCGTGGCCCATGCCTTCGAACGGGTTGAATTGTTCCGCCAGCGCATGCAGAGCCGCAAGCTGGTGCCGGCCGACATGCAAACCCTCGACGATATCGCGCGCCTGCCCTTCACCAGCAAGGCTGACCTGCGCGACACCTATCCCTTTGGCCTGTTCGCGACCTCGCTGCGCGATGTGGTGCGCGTGCACGCATCCAGCGGTACCACCGGCAAACCCATCGTGGTCGCGTACACCAAGCAAGACGTCGAGGTGTGGACCTCGGTTATGGTGCGCAGCCTCGCGGCCTGCGGCGTGCACGAGGGCGACGTCGTGCAGAACGCGTACGGTTACGGGCTTTTCACCGGCGGCTTGGGCGCGCACTACGGGGCCGAGGGCATCGGCGCCGCGGTGATCCCGATTTCCGGCGGCAACACCGACCGGCAGNNTGCACGCCCACCTACTTTCTCCACATCATCGACCGCGCCGCCCAGTTGGGCGTGGACCTCAAGGCACTGCCGCTGCGGGTCGGTGTGTTCGGCGCCGAGCCCTGGACCGATTCCATGCGGCGCCACATCGAAAGCGCGACCAACATCCATGCCTTCGACATCTATGGCCTGTCCGAGATTATCGGTCCGGGCGTGGCTATTGAATGCCCGTGCCACGACGGCCTGCACATCTTCGAGGATCACTTCTACCCTGAGATCATCGATCCCGAGAGCGGCCGCGTGCTAGCCGATGGCCAGGAGGGCGAGTTGGTGCTCACCACCCTGTCCAAGTGGGCCATGCCCATGATCCGCTACCGCACGCGCGACATAACTGCGCTGATCCCCGGGGCTTGCGCCTGCGGCCGCTCCCTGCGACGCATGCGACGCATCGGCCGGCGCAGCGACGACATGCTGATCATCCGCGGGGTCAACGTGTACCCGTCGCAGATTGAGGCCGTGCTGCTCGAGGTGGAAGGTACCCTGCCCCACTACCAGATCATCCTCACCCGCGAACACGGCCTGGACCAGGTCGAAGTGCAGGTCGAGGTCACCGCCCAGGTATTCAGTGATCGGGTGGGCGCGCTGGAGGCGCTGGAAGAAAAGTTGGCCGACACCCTGGAGCGGGTTCTCGGTATTCGCATCAAGATCACGCTGGTGGAACCGCAGACCATCCAGCGCAGCGAAGGCAAAGCCAAACGGGTCATCGACAAGCGAGGACAGACATGAAGATCCAACAGCTCTCGATCTTTGCGGAAAACAAGCCCGGCCACATCGCCGCGCCCTGCCGCCTGCTGGCGGAGAACGGGGTCGACATCCGCGCCCTCTCGGTCGCAGACACGCAGCACTTCGGGATTCTGCGTATCATCGTGTCCGACCCGAAACGGGCCACCCAGGTGCTTGAGACGGCCGGCTATGTGGTCAAGCCCACCGAGGTGCTGGCAGTGGAAGTCGAGGACCGACCGGGCGGGCTGGCCAAGATCCTGTCCGCCTTCGAGCGAACTATTGTCAACATCGAGTACATGTATGCCTTTCCCTTTGGTCATGGCGAGCGGGCGGTGCTTATCTTCCGCTTCGATGATCCCGACGCCGCGGTGCAAGCCCTGCAAGCTGCAGGCGTAAACCTGGTGGCCAAAAGCGATCTCTTCGCCCGCTAATGCCTGTCGCGAAAAGCATTGCTGCGCAGCTTGAACGCGCCTCGTGGATCCGGCGCATGTTCGAGGAGGGCGCGCGCCTGAAGAAGGAGCGCGGCGAGGCCAACATCTTCGACTTCACTCTCGGCAACCCCGAGGTCGAGCCGCCTGCCCTGACCCTGGCCACCTTGCGCCGGGTGGTGGACACGGGCCGGCTGCACAGTCACGGCTACATGCCCAACCCTGGGTTTCCCGAGGTGCGCGCGGCCATTGCGGACAAGCTGCGCCGGGAAATTGGCCTGCCCTTTTCCGCCGAGCATGTGTGCATGACCTCAGGCGCGGCAGCCGCCTGCAACGTCATCTTGAAATCGATTCTCGACCCGGGCGACGAGGTCATCCTGCTGGCACCTTTTTTCGCCGAGTATCCTTTCTATGTCGGCAACCACGGCGGCCGCGTGGTAGTGGTGGAGACTGACGACGATTGCCTGCCCGAGGTGGGCCGCATCGCCGCGGCCATTACCCCGCGCACCCGCGGCATCATCATCAACACGCCCAACAATCCTTCCGGACGGGTCTATCCGGCTGCTCTGCTACGCGAACTGGAAGGCATGCTGGCGCGCCTGCCCAGCCCGCCCCTGGTCATCAGCGACGAGCCCTACAAGAGCCTGGTGTATGACGGCCGCAAGGTAGCCGAGGTGGCGGCGCTGATCTCGCAGACTGCGATCTGCTTTTCCTGGTCGAAGTCGCAGGCCCTGGCGGGTGAGCGGATCGGGTTCCTCGCGCTGTCTCCGCGCCTGGCTGATTGGCCGCAGATGGCGGCGGCGTGCGCCTTCGCCAACCGCACCCTCGGTTTCGTGAACGCGCCGGCGCTCTGG
>PMJE01000651.1:0-4366 GCA_003157315.1 Myxococcales bacterium
GGATCGGCAGGAGCGAGGTAGCAGGCCATGTCGGGCGGCGGCGATACCGGCGAAGACGGGGCGGCGGATGCGCGCACGAATGTGTTCGGCGAAGCCCCGGTTGCGCTCGTGCAGCTCAATCTCACTGCTCTCATGGACATTCTGTCGAACCTGCTCTTCTTCTTGCTGGCCGCCTTCGGCGCGACCATTGTCATGGTCATCAACGGCACGGTGCCGGTGCAATCCGCCGAGGAAAGCGACGTGGCCGACGTGAAGCGTGCGGTGACGGTGAACGTGTCGATCCAAAAGGAAGGATTTCAAGTCGTGGCGCTGGGCACGGCCTTCTCGCAGGAAGAGCTCGATCAGATGGCTCGTCACATTCCCCTGCGGGGGCCGGCGCATGATTTTGCCGCCCTGACTCGGGAGTTGCGGATCATCAAGCAGCACTACCCCAAGTCGGACACGGTCATTCTCACCCCCGACCCTGGCCTGAAATACGAGGTACTGGTTCACACCATGGATGCAGCCCGCGAGTACGAGGTCAAGCAAGGGAAGACTATGAGCACAGTCGGACTTTTTCCCACGGTCGTCGTGTCCACGGTGGTCAAATGAGCTTGAGCAGGGGTAGCGTGTTCGGCGGCCGGTCGAGTGGCGGCGGCACACCGATGGTGGCCCTGAATTTGACAGCGCTGATGGACATCCTGTCAAACTTGCTGTTCTTCCTCCTGGCGGCCTACGCCGCCCAAGCCACCGAAGTAGAGGACAAGTCCGAGCTGCTCCTACCTGCCTCGTCGAGCCAGGTGCGTTTGCAAATCCAGTTGACCATTTCGATCACCCAGTCGGTCATCCAGGTGGCCGATGTCCCAGTGGCCCGCATTGCCAAGGGCCGCCTGGCCGATCCTGCCGACGAGGACGGTCGTATCCCGGCGCTCTACCAAAAACTGGTCAGCATCAAGGGAAACCGCGCTCAGTCGGGACAAGATCAGGGACCCGAGGCCAGCGGAATTCTCCTGTTGGCCGACAAGAACACCGATTCCGACGTGGTCAGCAAAGTGCTGAAGACCGCTGGCTATGCCGGATTCGTGAACGTCCGTTTCGGGGTGATTGCGCAATAGCGGCTCCCCTCTGGGGACCGGCGGCTAGCCCTTCCGCAGCTTGGAATGCTTGCGGCCGTAGAGCGCGTAGATAACCAGACCAATCGCCATCCAAGCGAAGAGCCGGATGAGCGTGTGCGTGGTGGCGGTGTACATCAGGCCGCCGGAGAAGAGAGCGCCCAGGATCGGGATTACGAATGGCCCGCCTGGCACCTTGAACGAACGTGGGATGTCCGGGCGTTTGAGGCGCAGGATCATCACGCCCAGGCTGACCAGCACGAACGCAAACAGGGTGCCGATGCTGGTCAGCTCACCCAGGATGTCGATGGGTAGCAGACCGCCTGCCACCGCGCAGGCCAAACCGGTGGTGATGGTGGTGACGTGCGGTGTACCGAAGCGCGGATGCACCTTGGCCGCAAACGGGGGCAGCAGGCCGTCAACCGCCATGGAGAAGAAGATACGCGGCTGTCCCAGCAGCATGACCACCATGACCGACGACAGCCCGGCGATAGCGCCGATCTCCACCGCGGTCTCCATCCAGCGAACCCCCGTGGCTGCGATTCCCAGGGCCATGGGGTACGGAACGGAGAGTTTGCTGTAGTGAACCACGCCGGTCAGGATGAGCGACACAGTGATGTAGAGCACCGTGCAGATGGCCAGCGAGCCCAGGATGCCGATGGGCAGATCGCGGCGCGGGTTGCGCGTCTCTTGCGCAGCCGTGGATACGGCGTCGAACCCGATGTACGCGAAGAAGACCATGGTCGCACCCTGCAAGATGCCCGAGATGCCGTAGCGGCCGAAGACACCGGTGTTCTGCGGGATGAACGGGTGCCAGTTCTCGGTGCGGATGAAAGGCGTCGCAGCGGCGATGAAGAGCAGAACCACGGCGACCTTGATGACCACGATCACCGAGTTGAAACGGGCTGACTCCTTGATGCCAACCACCAGAATGGCAGTGACGAACAGTGTGATAAGCACTGCGGGCAGGTTGACGATCGCGCCGGTGAACTGAACGTGTCGGTGTGCCTCGCTCCACACCAGTGGCGAACTTGTCCAGGCCGCGGGCATCTTCCACCCGGTCACGTTGGCAACGAAGGCGACCACGTAGCCCGACCAGCCCACGCTCACTGTGGCCGCGCCGACCAAATACTCGAGGATCAAGTCCCACCCGATGACCCAGGCAACCAGCTCACCCATGGTGGCGTAGGAATAGGTGTACGCGCTGCCCGCGATTGGGATCATGGACGCCATCTCCGAGTAGCACAGCCCCGCGAAGGCGGAGGCGATGCCCGCGACAGTGAAGGAGAGGGCGACCGCAGGGCCGGCGTTGGCGGCAGCCGCCCGGCCGGTAAGTACGAAGATGCCGGTGCCGATGATGGCCCCGATGCCGAGCAGCACCAGGTCCAGTGCGGTGAGGGTGCGCTTTAGGCCATAGGCAAATTCCGCATCGGCACGCAGCTTGTCCACGCTCTTGGTGGCGAACAAAGGATGGGCCACTAGCCGACCTCCTTTGCCATCGGCTGAGCCCGCGGTCGATCCCTGGCTGCGGAATGCAGCAGGGCCAGGGCACTGTAGGTTGCCACGCCGATGACCAGCCAGCGAAGCTGGTCAACCTTCAACTCGCGTACCACGTACGCCGCCAACAGCACGCCCGGCACCCCGCCCAGGGCCAGGCCCAAGGCAGCACGCGGCGAGTAGCTGCCGCGTCCGATGAAGCGAATCCCACTGGTTGGCATGATGAAGGCGCAAGAGCCCATCATCACCGGAAACACCGCTTTCAGGTTCATGCCGAGAAAGCCGAACAGGATGAGGCTGGGCGCATAGGCGCCGATGCCCAGATTCATCAGCGCGCCAAAGGCAAAGTTGCCGGCCAACCCGACGCCCATGCGCCAGCCTTGCAGGCCAAGCGTGTTTCCCCCTCCGGGCAAATAGTGCAAGGCGCTGGCGAGCATCAATCCTGCAGCCCCAAGCAGCGCGAAGCCCATGCCGATCTGAATCTTGCGCTTGGGCCAGACCGACACCACACCGGCGCCTAGCCACGACCCGAGCACCGATGCGGCAATGAGCAGAACCAGAGAGGTCATCTCCACCTGGACGATGTGGATGTAGATCACCGCCTGGGCCACGGTCGGCCACATGTGTCCGACGAGCAAGGTGCCTGGAATGAGACGGTCGGGCACCAGACGGAACAGTTTGTAGATGGATGTCGTGGTCGCGTATGAGCCTATGCCCAAGGTGTCGAAGAAGTTCGTAACGAAGCCGATGGCGGTCTGCGCCGGCGAAGGCAGTCCGGCTCGCATCGCGGCGGCCTCGCTGCCATTTCCCGCTGCCCCGTCCTGGTCCATGCCAGGCCGGGCCCGTTTGCGAGCGATGTCACGGCCCCAAAGCGCGGTGAACACCGCGCCGAAGCCGCCCAAGGTCAGCATGAGAAGTCCTCGCACCCCAAGCATGGGCGCCATGCTACACAGAGCAGCCTCACGGCCGCAACAGAGGGTGTGAGGTGATTCATCTCGTCAGCCACCCAAACCGTGCTTAACCTACGTTGCCGATGTGCCGATGAAGTGATCAACGGGCCCCTAGGCCCGCAAGGCAGCGAAGCACGTGGAAGCCAAAGCAGGATTTGCCCAGGCCAGCCCATCGCAAGATGGCAAGCCGCGGCCGCTGGTTCTCGTCGTGGATGACGACGAGACCTTCGCGCGTTCATGCGTGCGCGTCTTGGAAAACTGGGGCTATGGTGTGAAGACGGCGTCAGATGGCGATGCGGCGGTTGCGCTTGCGCGCGCGCAGCAATTCGATGTCGTGCTGACCGACATCAATGTTCCCAATTTGAACGGCCTAGAAATCCTGCGTGCGGTTCGGGAGCGCGACCGCGACATACCTGTGGTCCTGATGACCGGCGGCCCTGGTCTGGACAGCGCGCGGGTAGCGGTGGAATGGGGCGCACTGAGCTACCTGATCAAGCCGCTTTCCATGTCCCAGCTTCAGGACGTGCTTTCACGCGCGGTGCAAATGCACCGGGTGGCGCGTCGGGAGCGGCGCATCTTGCACTGCACTGAGGAGCACGAACGCGAGTTGGAGGCGATGCGGCTTCGTTTCGACCGGGCTTTGGCTGGGATGTGGACCGCCTTTCAGCCGATCGTCTCATGGTCAAACAAGAACGTGGTGGCCTACGAAGCCCTCATGCGCACGACCTACGCAGAACTGTGCTCGCCCCTGGAGATTCTCAAGACCGCGGAGGCCCTTGATCAGATGCCGATGCTGGGACGCAAGACGCGAGGGCAGGTTGCGGAGGT
>PMJE01000651.1:4454-6194 GCA_003157315.1 Myxococcales bacterium
GGTCTGAACAGCTTCGCCCAGCTCGAACCCGACGTGGTCAAGCTGGACATGTCGCTCATCCGCGGCATTGACACCACGCCGACCAAACGCAAGATGGTGCATGCGCTGGCCAGCCTGTGTCTGGAGCTGAAGACGCCACTGGTGGCCGAGGGAGTCGAAACCGAGGCTGAGCGCGACATCCTGGTCGATATCGGCGCGGACCTCTTCCAGGGCTACCTCTTCGCGAAACCCGGTGCCCCGTTCCCGGTGCCGAACATCTAGCCAGGACTTCGCGGAGCGCGGCTGGTTACCTATTTCACACAGAGACACAGAGGCCGCAGAGCCGGATGAGAAAAGGAAGGGTCGGATCTCACGCGATCCAGATTTCTTCTTCTCATCCGATCTCTGTGTGCTCTGTGCCTCCGTGTGGAATAGGTAACTTCGATCCACGGTGCACGCGACGCCGGCTACCTGTCGGAAAGCGATGCGTTAGTGGGTCTGTGATCGACTCTCGTCTGCGGGCGCAGTTGTGGCCCTGCACCCGCAAAACTTCCTGTTGCTTCGCTGACACAGCGGACGTAAGAAGACTGCGTTTTTCCTAAGTTTTACCCCCCGGGAGGACCACGACATGGCTCGCAAGAAAGTCACGATTGACGGCAATGAAGCCGCTGCTTACGTGGCGCACAAGACCAACGAGGTTTGCGCAATCTACCCCATCACCCCATCCTCGAACATGGGTGAGTGGGCCGATGAGTGGTCGGCCGCGGGCCGCACCAACATCTGGGGCACAGTCCCGTCCGTGGTCGAAATGCAGAGCGAGGCGGGCGCAGCCGCTGCAACCCACGGCGCCCTTCAGTCCGGCGCGCTGACCACCACCTTCACGGCGGCGCAGGGGTTGCTGCTCATGATCCCGACCATGTTCAAGGTCGCGGGCGAGCTGACCTCCACCGTCTGGCACGTGTCGGCGCGCACCGTGGCCACCCACGCCTTGTCAATCTTCGGCGACCACAGCGACGTGATGGCTGTGCGTTCGACCGGCTTCGGCCTCATCTGCACGGGTTCTGTGCAAGAGGTCATGGATATGGCCCTGATTGCGCAGGCTGCGACCCTGCAGGCGCGCGTGCCTTTCATCCACTTCTTCGACGGCTTCCGGACGTCGCACGAGGTGCAAAAGATCGAACAGCTCACCGACGACGACATCAAGGCCATGGTCACCGACGATCTGGTCAACGCGCATCGCGCGCGTGGCATGACGCCCGACCGGCCCGTGTTGCGTGGCACCGCCCAGAACCCTGACGTGTTCTTCCAGGCGCGTGAGGCGTGCAACAAGTACTACGACGCGACCCCGGCCATCGTGCAGGCGGAGATGGACAAGTTCGCCAAGATGGTGGGCCGCTCGTATCACCTGTTCGACTACGTGGGCCCGGCGGATGCCGAGCGCGTGATCGTAGTCATGGGAACTGGCGCCGAGATCGTGCACGAGACCGTGGATGTGCTGGCCAAGAAGGGCGAGAAGGTCGGCNNGGCGTGGTCAAGGTGCGCCTGTACCGTCCGTTCTCCATGGACCACCTGATCGCGGCGCTGCCCAAGTCGGTCAAGGCGATCTCGGTGCTGGATCGCACGAAGGAGCCGGGCTGCGCTGGCGAGCCAATGTACCAGGACGTGATCACCGCCCTGGCCGAGGCCCAGTCAAACGGCAAGCTGCCCTTTGCCATGCCGAAAGTGGTCGGCGGCCGCTACGGTCTGTCGTCCAAAGAGTTC
>PMJE01000613.1:0-2695 GCA_003157315.1 Myxococcales bacterium
CGTCGCGCACCAGCACGCCCGCGGTTGCCCCACGACCCATGCCCACCATCACGGACATGGGGGTTGCTAGGCCGAGAGCGCAGGGGCAAGCGATGATGAGCACGGCTACCGCATTGACCAGAGCATAGGCCAGTCGCGGCTGCGGCCCGACCAGCGCCCAAACCACAAAGGTGACCAGCGACGCTGCGATCACCGCGGGCACGAACCANNCCCGACACGCGGTCAGCCAGCCGCTGGATGGGCGCGCGGCTGCGCTGGGCCTCGCCCACCCGCCGCACGATTTGCGCCAGCAGGGTGCCGGCGCCCACGCGCTCGGCGCGCATGAGCAAGCTGCCCGAGCCGTTCTGCGTGCCGCCGGTCAGCTTGTCGCCGGGCGCCTTGTCCACCGGAAGCGATTCGCCAGTGATCATGGATTCGTCCAGTGCGCTCGTGCCTTGCTCGACCACGCCGTCGACCGGCACGCGCTCGCCAGGTCGCACCCGCAACCGATCCCCCACCTGCACCTGCTCGACGGGAACGTCGTGCTCAGAGCCGTCCGGGGAAACCCGGCGTGCGTTCTTCGGTGCCAGGCGCAGAAGCGCGCGGATGGCGCTGCCGGTGGCCTGGCGCGCGCGCAGCTCCAATACTTGGCCGAGCAAGACCAAGGTGGTGATGGCCGCGGCTGGCTCGAAGTAGAGCGGAGCAGGCGTACCTGGCTTGCGGAACGCATGCGGCAGGGCATTGGGAAACAGGGCCGCTATCACGCTCGAGCCGAACGCGGTCAAGGTGCCGAGGCCGATCAGGGTGAACATGTTCGGGCTACGGCGAACAATCGAGCGCCACGCTCGCACCAGCAGCGGCCAGCCCGCCCCCAGCACCACTGGCGCCGCGAGCGCCATCTCGACCAAGGCCAGCCAACGCGCGGACAGAATGTGCATGGCCGAATGTCCAATTGCCATTTCGGCCATGCCGTAGATGACCAGTGGCGCTGACAGGCCGAGGGCGATCCAGAACCGGCGGGTCATGTCTGCAAGTTCGGGGTTTGCTGGCTCTTCCAGCAACACAGTTTCTGGCTCCAGCGCCATGCCGCACTTCGGGCACGGCCCGGGCCTATCGCTGGTTACGCCTTCGCACATCGGGCACAGGTAGCGCGTCGCCACGGCCGGCCGTGGCACCGCGGCTGCCTGCGACGGATGGACCGCCAGGCGCAGCCCGCCCAGCCTGACCAGTCCCATCCCGGCCATGCCCATGGGACGGAAGCTGGGCGCCAAGAACTTCTCTGGCTCGGCTTTGAAACGGGCCAGACAAGATGGATTGCAGAAGTAGTAGAGGGTGCCCTTGTACTCGTGCTGGCTGGCCGCTTTCGCGGGATCAACCATCATTCCGCAAACCGGATCCTTTTCCGCCATGTGGGTTCCTTCCGCGAAATGTAGCTTGCGGTGGCAGATGGGCAAGGCGGCCTTCAGTTTTCGGCCCGACTGTCGATATCTGAACAAGCAAGTCTGCCTGATGCCCTTTTCATTGCGGCCTACTCACGGTAGCGTTTCGACTGGCGGCAGTCCGGTTGGTTGCCGAGACGGACAGGCCGGCGCGGTTCTGGTCATCGTCATGCTGGCCATGATCGGCCTTCTGGGAATCGGGCTGACCGGCGTTTTCCTTACCGGGGGCAACGTCCAGATAGCCGCCAATGCCAACATACGCAACCAGGCGCTGTACGTTGCCGAGGCGGGTCTGGAACGCGCGTGCGACGTCTTGAATGGCCCGGCNNTTTCCCGCCCTGCTCGGCGGCACCGGGCACGCAGCCCATCCGGCGGACGAGATACCAACCGCGCTTGATAGCAAGGGCCACCCGGTCGGCCGAGGCGCCATCATGCGCGACGCGGCCGGGGTACCTCTTTTTCAGGTGTCCTATCCGACCAGCGTGTCGCGCACGGAGCCCATTGCCGGCGACAATCCCAATGGTGCGCCCAATACCTTTATGGGCAGCTACACCGTATATGTTCGCAACGACACCGCCGAATGCCGCATGGGCAAATTCGTGGTCGACGGTCCTGATGTGAGTGGAAACCAGATGGTAGTAGTGCGGTCCGAGGGAACCGGCTTCGACAACAAGACCTCCGTCGTGCTTGAGGTCGTCATGGGGCCCAAGGGTGGCGGCACGACCAGCACAAAAGGAGGGGGCGGGGTGAACCAGGTCCTGTGCAATTCCGGCAAGAACGCCTGCGACGACAACAACTCCGTCATCAACAACGTCGTCGTGAATTGATCAGGAAGCCCGGTTCGCGCGCTCGGCGGTCGAGTGTCGAGCATGCTATGAAGAAGCAACATTCTTCATGAGTCGCATCGACGCCAGCTTCAGGGTTTGCGCTTTGTTCGGGTTTCCCGCCCACCATTCGCTGGGGCCCGCTCTGCACAACGCCGGGTTTGAAGCCCTGGACCTGCCGCTGGTCTATGTCGCTCACGATGTCGAGCCGGCGCGGCTGGCCGAGGCCTTTGCCGGCGCACGCGCGCTTCACTACCGCGGCCTTTCCATCACCATGCCGCACAAGCTGGCCGCCCTGGCTCTCGTCGACGAAGTCGATGACATGGCCCGCGCCATCGGCTGCATCAACACCGTGGTCATGCAGGATGGTCGCTTGCGGGGCACCAACGTCGACGGCTTGGGCGCCCTGGCTGCGCTACGCCAAGCGGGCGCGGATCCAGCGGGCCGTCGCGT
>PMJE01000613.1:2779-3496 GCA_003157315.1 Myxococcales bacterium
GGTGCCGCGCGATCGCTTGCGCTCCGACTTGGCGGTGTTCGATGCCGTGTACAACCCGCGCCGGACCTTGCTCCTGCGCGATGCCGCCGCGGCGGGGTGCCGCGCGATCGAAGGGACCGAGATGTTCCTCGGTCAGGCCGCGCTGCAGTTCGAGTTGTGGACAGGCAGGCCGGCGCCCAAGGAGATCATGCGCCGGGTGCTGGATGCGCGGCTATGAATCTGGTGCTGGTCGGATATCGCGGAACTGGTAAGAGTGTCATCGCGCGCCGGTTGGCGCGGATGCTGGGTCTGCGGGTGGTGAGTCTGGACAGCGAAATCGTGCGGCTGGCAGGCAAACGCATTCCTGATCTGGTCGCGGAGCGCGGCTGGGACCATTTTCGCGACTTGGAAGAACAGATCTGTCGTCGCTCCGCCGTCCAGGATGGCCAGATCTTGGACTGCGGCGGTGGCGTGGTCGAGCGCGAATCCAATGTGGCGGCTTTGCGCGAGCATGGGCGTGTCTTCTGGCTGACCGCGACGCCCACCACCATCGTCGCGCGCATCGGTCGCGATTCCAACCGTCCGTCGCTGACCGGGGAAAAGAGTTTCACCGAGGAAGTCAGCGAGGTGTTGCAGCGACGTACGCCGCTCTACCAGGCCATGGCCCATGAAGTGATCGACACCGACGGTCGAGGATTGGATGACATTGCCGCTGAGATCGCGCGGCGCTGGCGCAGC